>NZ_JAUBRJ010000074.1:0-38930 GCF_036701805.1 Microcoleus sp. N3A4 | reverse complement strand
AGCGAGACCAGAATCCTTGCAGTGCGAGCCAGAAAGCTCGCGTATAATGCAAGCAAATCCTGCAAGGATTGCTATATTTAGATGAAAACACCGGAATAAAATTAAGTGGCTCACAAATTCGGAGCATATTAGAGCAAAAAAAGTACGTTGACCGAAAGCATCCAGGATACAAGCCCCCGGATTCATCCGTCCAGAAATAAAAAACCTGTATCCGATGAAACTTGCCGAACGTATTTATCCGTGGGGTCAGTCGATTTTAGATTTGAGATTTGAGATTTTAGATTTATCCCACAGATGCAATCTGGGAGCTTGAACTAGGGCCTAAAATTTTGATCTTTCCACGACTTAAGTACGTGGCACGGTATCCGTTTGTGGGCTAAGTCAATGCTTTAATCTAAAATCTCAAATCTCAAATCTCAAATCGATTGACCTCTGGGCAAAATATAGCTGATAGCCGTCTAGAAACCCAGAAAAAAGAAAAGTATTCAAAGAAAAGCTCGAAGAATACTTAAAAACAGAAAAAGCCAGTCCAGAACGTTTACAGGTATGGTTTTGGAACAAGAGCGGATTTAGTTTAAGAGTCATCATCAGAAAGAATTGGGATAAAAAAGTAACCCGAAAAAATGTCAGAGAATAGCGAAGGAAAGGAAGAGTTAACGTAATGGGAAGACTAAGATATTCAGACAAGAAAAGGTTCGTAGAGTTTCGGGTCTTCCGTACTTACCGCTGCTCATTTATCTGAAATTAATGGCATAAATTTTTACACAGCAAAGATTTCCGGTCTTACTTTAGTTAATTTGGAGCAATTTTTTACTGCGATTCATACCTAGATTGGGTTTTAACTACTTAAACTAATAGTTTGGCACGCTAAGTACGGAAGATCCCAACAAATAGGGTTTCATGATTTAATTACCGCCTTGCACCTTCATTTACACTTATTTTATCTATCCTTCAGAAAATAATACTACCAGACTTTTTTGTGATAACATTGGCGATAACATCGATGGGTGCAAATCCTACAACAAAAAACTTAAGCAAAATTATGAATTTTCTGTGTTTTATCGGTAATTCTACTGATTTGTGGCACGATCCTATTAGCTGGCTGTGACTTTTTACGCAAGTTTTTTAGCTCACAATTTATTGATAAATAATGCTCAAGCCCTTGGAAAATAGTGTGAACCTCAATTCTGACTTGGAAGCCTCTGTTTTAACTATTCAGCAGCTTGAAAGTCAATTAGACAAGCTAGAGCAAGAAAAGACTGAACCTATTGCAATTATTGGCATGAGTTGCCGCTTTCCTGGAGCCGACGATCCAGAAAGCTTTTGGAAATTACTCCGCTCCGGTACTAATTCGGCAACCAAAATTCCCGATGAGCGTTGGAACCTCAAAAACTATTACGATCCCGATCCAACTGTTCCAGGTAAAATGCCACTGCGTAATGGCTATTTCCTAAAAAATATAGACCTATTCGACGCGGATTTTTTTAGGATTTCTCCTCGAGAGGCAGGTGCTATTGACCCTCAACATCGCTTACTGTTGGAAGTCAGTTGGGAGGCTCTAGAAAGAGCCGGACACGTACCAGATAGATTGGCAGGTAGTTCCACTGGTGTTTTTATTGGTCTCACCTGTGAAGATTACAACGATGTTATTCAAAAACGGCCACCTGAGCTAAACAAACAACACGAGTTGTTTTTTGTGACCGGAGTTAAATCATACGCGGCATCAGGACGTATCTCCTACACTTGGGGACTGACGGGACCCGCTATGACTATTGATACAGCTTGCTCCTCTTCGTCAGTTGCTATCCACCAAGCCTGTACCAGCTTGCGTCAACGCGAGTGTGAGATGGCTCTGGCAGGAGGAGTTAATCTCATCCTCGATCCAACAGTCCATGTCTACACTTATAAAGGCAGAATACTAACTTTGGATAACCATTGCAAAGTCTTTGATGCTAGTGCAGATGGTTATGTCAGAGCCGAAGGCTGCGGTATTGTCGTTCTCAAACGTCTATCCGATGCTCTGGCTGACAGAGACAATATTTTAGCAGTTATTCGCGGTAGTGGTGTCAATCAAGACGGGGCGAGTTACAGTTTTTCTGCACCAAATGGGCAATCACAGCAAGCATTATTAAATCGCGTCCTGACTCAAACTAAAATTCATCCCTCGGAAGTTAGTTATTTTGAAGCTCACGGTACAGGAACCGCTGTTGGTGATGCAACAGAATTGACGACTATTGAACAGGTTTTTGGACTTTACCACTCTAAAGAACTCCCGATAATGGTCGGTTCATGCAAGGCTAATATTGGTCATCCAGAACCAGCGAGCGGTATTGCATCTTTAATCAAATTAGTATTATCCCTTCAAAATCAAGAAATCGCACCTCAGATCAATATCCAAGAAATCAATCCCTGCCTTGACTGGGAAAAAACCGCTGTAAAAATTCCAACTCAGATTGCATCTTGGCCTCAATCCAAGCCGCATATTGCAGCGCTGAATTGTTTTGGTATCAGCGGCACTAATTCTTGTATGCTGGTACAAGAGGGTCCTGAATTGAAAGCTGTTATTTCTGAGTGCAAACGTCCTGAGCATATTCTAGTTATATCTGCAAAGAGTTCGATCGCACTCAAGCAGTTAGCAGAGCGATATCGTCAACATCTGAGTGTTAATCCAGAACAAGCACTGGCTGATGTTTGCTTTACAGCTAATACAGGAAGGCTCCACTTACAGCACCGTTTAAGTGTTGTGGGAGCTTCTGTACAAGAAATTGAGACTAGGTTAGCAGGCTTCTATCGAGATGGGGAAGCCGTGGCGGTTGTCAGTAACTTCATAAGTAATCCAGAACCGACTAAAATTGCTTTCTTGTTCACCGGACAGGGTTCTCAGTATGTTGAGATGGGACGACAACTCTACGAGACGCAGCCTATTTTCAGGAAAACTCTCGAACAGTGCGATCGCATTTTGCAGCCATATTTAGAAAAATCATTACTTGAGGTTATTTATCCTCAACCTGGTGCAAACTCGCCTCTAGATGAAACGGCTTACACTCAACCTGCTCTGTTTGCGATCGAATATGCTTTGTATTGTTTGTGGCAGTCTTGGGGCATTACTCCTGCTATAGTCATGGGTCATAGTGTAGGGGAATATGTCGCTGCTTGTGTAGCAGGAGTTTTCTCCCTTGAAGATGCTCTGAAATTGATTGCCGCACGCGGAAAGCTGATGCAGAAGTTACCAAAGGAGGGGATAATGGTATCGCTTATGGCTTCCCAAGAGCGGGTATTTGCTGCACTAGAAGAGTATCGCGGAAAAGTGGCGATCGCTGCCATTAACGGGCCAGAAAGCACTGTTATTTCTGGAGAAGAGCAAGCGGTTAAAGCCGTCAGCGCGAAGTTTGAGGCTGAGGGGATCAAAATAAAGCAATTGCAGGTTTCCCATGCTTTCCACTCGCCATTAATGGAGCCAATGATAGCAGACTTTTTAAAAGTGGCTAATGAGATATCTTATTCACCACCAAAGATTAGCATGGTCTCTAATCTCACTGGACAAGCGATATCAAACGATATAGCCACTTCTGAATATTGGTGCCGTCACATCCTTTCACCCGTAAACTTTTTAGGGGGTATAAACAGCCTGTATAGCCTCGGTTATGAAGTATTTCTAGAGTGTGGTGCTAAGCCGATTTTATTAGGAATGGCACGTCAGTGTTTACCAGAAGGTTTTGGAACATGGCTACCTAGTTTACGTCCAGGACAAGCCGATTGGCAAATACTATTGCAGACTTTGGGACAGTTGTATATAAGTGGAGCGAAAGTAGATTGGTCTGGCTTTGACAGCGATTATCCACGATATCGGGTAGTTTTACCGACATATCCGTTCCAACGGCAACGCTATTGGTTGGAAACTGAGAACGACAACAGTCATCCAATTGCATCTGAGCAACTGGTTACTCAATTGAAGCCAAATGAGGTTAATTCCAATAATGGTAAGAAAATGCTTTCCACAAAATTAGTGAAACTTCTGGAGCAACAGCGCCAAGAACTTATTGAGTTACTGCTAGAAGAAACAGAAAACGAGTTTGATATGCGGGAGACAACTTCCCCAAGTAATGGAGCGCAGGATTTAACTGAAAATAAGGAGTCCCAGCAAAAAAAATCTCCAGGTATAGCGATTCAACAGCATAATATTTTGCAACTGTTGAAAGTAGCCAATAGCGATCGCCCTTCAATCTTAAGCAACTATCTTCAATCTCAGGTGGCAAAGATTATTGGTGTATCTCAGACTCAATTGTTAGTAAATTCTACCCTTACTGAATTGGGGTTAGAATCTCTTTCTGCAATGGAATTGCGGGAAAAAGTTAAACAACAACTAGGAATTGATGTCCAGGTAAAGCAATTGCTGGGAGGCATTAGCATTACTCATCTTACCGCTCTATTGATTCGCGAACTCAGCAAAGAAAATCCATGAATTTGGGCAAATAGAAAATCCATGAATTTGGGAAATTTTCTATCCATTCAATTGAAAAACTTAGAGGAAATGAGGAGTTATGCAACTAATTGACCTGAGTGTGACGATGGAGCCTACAGAGGGTGAACCTGTTCCCGTTGAGATCGAGTATGTGAATCACGAACAAGGGGCTGATATGCTAGGCAAGCCGGCAGGAATCGATCGCACGGCATTTCCTTCTGGTATGGGGTTATCAATTGAGTTTGTTAAATTGACAACTCATTCTGGAACCCATATAGATGCTCCCGCTCATTATGGCCCTTTATGCGAAGGACAAACCGCTAAAACGATTGAAGATTTACCTCTTGACTGGTTTTTCCATGATGGGGTGCTGATTGACTGTTCGGAAGGGCCTGTTGACGAACCGATAACTGCTGCGGAAATAGAGCAAAAATTGGCAATGATGAAGTATGATATTAAGCCTTTTGATATCGTCTTATTGCGAACTGGAGCGGATAAGTATTGGGAAAAAGCTGAATACTTTACCAAATTCCGCGGTGTGACTCGGCAGGCGACTGAGTGGTTGGTTTTACGAGGGGTGAAAGTAATCGGCATAGATAGTTTCGGGTTCGATCCACCGTTTCATGCTATGTTGTCAGAGTACAAAAAAAAGCAGCAGTCTGATTGCTTGTGGCCCGCTCACATATATGGGAGAGAAAAAGAATACTGTCAGATTGAAAGACTGGCTAATCTCGACAAGATTCCTTTAAATACGGGGTTTACTGTAGCTTGTTTCCCCATCAAAGTTCGCAATTGTGGAGCTGGTTGGAGTCGGGTTGTCGCAATCATTAAGGATTAATGGATGGCGAGCGTCACCAATCAATTACGATCTCTGACAGTTATCAATATCATCAATTAGTTGAATGAGCAATAGATAGCTTGCCAACCAATCGGTAGTTTCCCGACAATTCAAGTGCCATTAAATCTCAACTGGAGCAGATCGAAATGAATTCGCAATTACTTTTAAAAGAGAAAGTAGCATTGATTACTGGAGGCAGTCGGGGGATTGGATTGGCGATCGCCCAAGCCTTTGTAACTGCTGGCGCTCATGTCGTCATCGCTGCCAGAGAACAAGGACGGCTCAATGATTCCATATCTGCATTGAAGGATCTCGCTCATACTATTGATGCCGACAACGGTACAAAAATTCAAGTTTCTGGAGTCGTAGCAGATGTCCGCGACCAAGGGCAGGTAGAGGCGATGGTGGAAGATGTAATGCAACTCCACAACCGCATTGACATTTTAAGTAACACGGCTGGACGAGGGGGAGGTGGTCCAACTGTTGCCACCGATCCTGAGATTTGGTACGACATCATTGATACCAATCTCCACGGTGTTTATCGAGTTACCCGTGCAGTTCTAGCGCGATCGGGTATGTTAGACCGACGCTGGGGACGCATCATTAATATGGCTTCTACTGGGGGTAAGCAAGGAGTTTTGTTTGCTGCCGCCTACACAGCTTCTAAACATGGAGTAGTTGGCTTTACGAAATCCCTGGGATTAGAACTGGCTAAAACAGGAGTGACAGTCAACGCTATCTGCCCCGGCTTTGTGGAAACAGATTTGGCAGTAAAAGCGCGAGAGGTGTACTCACAGGTATGGGGAATAACTCCTGAAGAAGTTTTGAAGCGCTTTGAAACGCGCATCCCTTTGGGGCGTTATGTGGTTCCAGAAGAAGTAGCTCCAATGGCAGTTTATTTAGCATCAGACATAGCAGCCCCGATACTGGCACAGGCTATTAATATTTGCGGGGGTTTAGGCAATTATTAAGATTAAATATTTCCAGAGTAGTGGTCTGAATTGCAAATTTTGCGGGGATCGGAAACGAAACCCAAGAGCTTTTATGGGTAGGATTTGGGTGGAACAATAGTGCAATCCAACCTACATAAAGTTTTTTGATTTAACAAGGTTTTTCGGAGAATTCCCATGTCAGAAGCTCAAGAACCAAGTCCCCTAAACATGACAGAACCCCCGACTCCCGATGTCATTCTCGACGTGCAACAAACAACCTGCTGTATTGTTGGGGGAGGGCCTACAGGAGCAGTTCTGGCACTGCTGATGGCACGCCAAGGCATTCCCGTGACGCTGATTGAGGCACAGAAGAACTTCAACCGCGACTTTCGGGGTGATGTACTTCACGCCGGAGCGATGGAATTGCTCGACGAAATGGGTCTAGGCGATCGCTTGCTGGCTGAACTTCCCTACTCTACGACTGAAACAATTAAATTTCTTGTTGGCGGAAAAACCATTACGTTCGCAGACGTAAGTGGTTTGATGCAAACTCGATACCCTTACATGACAATCATTCCCCAGGGAAAACTGCTTGATTTTATCATTACTGAAGCGAAACGCTACCCAAACTTTCAGTTGCTAATGGGTGCAAACGTGCAACAACTGATTGAAGAAGACGGAACCATTCGCGGCGTGCGCTATCGGGGAAAAGGGGGCTGGCATGAAGTGCGATCGCACCTGACAGTAGCAGCAGACGGGCGCTTTTCTAAGATTCGTCAATTAGCAGGCATGGAATTTAACAAGGTAGCAATGCCACTCGAACTATTTTGGTTTCGCTTACCTCGATATCCTAATGAACCGGGGGGTGTAATCTCGCACTTTGGTAACAAGCGCATCTTAGTAAAATTCAACACCTATGATGAGAATTGGCAGATTGCTTACTATATTCCCAAACCTGTTTTCCACCAAATTCAAGCCACTGGAATAGAGGCGATGCAGCAGTCAATTGTGGGAGTAGTTCCAGAATTTGCCGATCGCGTACACCATTTGAAAGATTGGAAAAACACAGCGCACATTGCACTCGAACTGGGTAGAATCGATCGCTGGTATCGTCCTGGTCTGCTTTTAATTGGTGACGCTGCTCATGTTATGTTGCCGCTGGGGGGAGTTGGTATCAACTATGCAATTCAGGATGCTGTGGCGGCTGCAAACATTTTGATTGAGCCGCTCAAGCGCGGTGAAGTGCAGCTAAATCATCTGGCAAAAGTGCAGCGTCAGCGCGAGTTGCCGATCGCAGTCATCCAGGGGTTTCAGTCTTTTCTGCAAAAGAATGTCACCGCCAAAGCGATCGGAGCAGATCAGACGTACAAACTGCCGCTCTATTGGAGTCTGCCGTTTTTACGTAATATCGTTGCCGAAATACTGGCATTTGGCGTTTTTCCACCTCACTTGAAGCCCGAATACAAGTTGTAGGATGCTAAACGGCAAAATCGCGTCGGTAAAATGCCAGAAATGACACTGGCGACAGTTGAAAAAACCATTAAACGAGAAAACCAGGAAGATTATTTATGCTGACTGAATTTCAAAAGAGAAAGCTCAGCTTGCGCTTTTATATGGCTGATACGTCCAAGGATGGAATCGTAGAATTAGCCGACTTTGAACAGCAAGGTCAAAAGGTTGCTGAACTCAGGGGGATTCAACCAGGTTCAACAGAGTATGAAAAAATCATCTCCGCCTATCGCAATATATGGTCAATTTATTGGGAGGGCGCTGATACAGATGGTGACAATAAAGTCACCTTGGAAGAATACCTGAAATTCGCAGATGTTGTGATTGCGGTAAAAACAGACGAAAAAACCAAATTGGAGCAGGTTAAAGCTCTTTTTGATGTTATAGATGCAGATGGGAATGGAGAGATTGAATTAAAAGAGTATGCAATCTATTTGCAGGCCGTAGGAAAATCGGAAGAAGACGCTAAAATTGCTTTTTCCAAAATTGACACGAACGGGGATGGGAAACTTTCCAGAGATGAATTTGCCATAGCCCTATACGAATATCACGCAAGTAACGATCCACAAGATCCCGCCAACTGGGTTTTCGGTTCGTATTGAACCCAGCCGTATATCGGTTAAAGCTCGCAGAAAGAGGAACCGTTTCAGAGAGTTCTTCTAAAGGCAACATCTTTATTCAGATCGAAGTAGGGGATTTTTACAAAATAGAAATTCTCTACCTTTCCCATTAATAGTAAACTGCTTTTAACGCTATGTACCAACAAGAAAATTTTCAATCTTCACAACAGATATCTCCCCAGACAGCCATGCAGCAAATGATAACTAGCTATTGGCTGACCCAGGCGATTTACGTTGCTGCCAAACTTGATATTGCCGATTTATTGAAAGACGGCGCGAAGAGTTGCGAGGAACTGGCAATAGAAACTAAAGTACACGCGCGATCGCTTTACCGGCTCATGCGTGCCCTGGCGAGTGTGGGGATTTTTGCCGAGACAGAACCGGATTATTTTACCCTAACACCGCTTGCTGCTTGTCTGGCGAGTGAAGTTCCCGGCTCGCTGCGTGCTTTGGCTATTATGAATGGGGAGGAATTCTACCAAGGTTGGGGACATTTGATGCACAGCGTGCAAACGGGAGAAAACGCTTTCGAGCATTTATACGGCACGAACCTTTTTCAGTATTATGCCCAAAACCCCGAACCCAGCAAGAATTTTGACTCGGCGATGACGATTAAATCAGAAAATAGACAGGACCAGATCGCCTCTAGCTACGACTTTTCATCGATCGGCAAATTAGTCGATGTAGGAGGTGGAGGCGGAAGTTTAATTTCCATGATTCTCAAGGCAAACCCTACTATGGAAGGGGTTTTGTTTGACCTAGCGCCAGCGATAGAAAGTGCCAAAGAGTTGATAGCATCAAAAGGAGTTGCGGAACGCTGCCAATTAATTAGCGGAGATTTCTTTGAGTCCGTGCCTAGCGGTGGCGATACTTACATTCTCCAGAACATTGTACATGACTGGGACGATCGACGGGCAATTACTATCCTCAAAAACTGCCGCCGCGCTATGGGGGATAAAGGAAAGCTTTTGTTGGCTGAAATGGTAATTCCGCTCGGGAATAAAACCTTATCATCGTTCTCGTTTCTCGACCTGAATATGCTAGTGATGCTTCCTGGTGGCAGCGAGCGAACGGAGGCTGAATATCGAGCGCTTTTTGAAGCAGCCGGTTTCCAACTGACCAAAATCGTGCCCACGCAATCGACGATCAGCTTAATTGAGGGCGTGCCAGTTTAGAAATACAGCATATTCCAGGTTCATGAAGTACAGTAGCAGCTATATTAGACCTCTTGCAAAAATCCTTTCATCAATTGAGGGGACGGGCAAGATGCCCATCCCACAAGAGTTATTTTTTATTGTGGGATGGGCATCTTGCCCGTCCTAATTATTTTTGCAAGAGGTCTATTGTGTGGTACGTGTTATGTAGGGTGCGTCGCTGCCGAAGGTTCAATGGAACTTGCTCGCCAGACGGGTGGCGACGCACCTTACTTACTACAAGATTGTGTGTACCGCACATACATGGAATATGCTGTATGCTTTGCTGAACTGCTACTTAATGAAAATTTCACCACTTTTAAATCAACAATCCCAGTTAACGGTAGTGATTTTTTTTAGAACTTGTTTAATAAATTTGTAGAGCTTAACTGGCTTTTTCACCTTGTCCAGAAACTCCCAAAGTTAAAAGCTAAAGACAGCCTTTGTGGAGAAAAACTGGATATCAGAAATTTCTCCAAAACGAAAACCCATCGCCTTAAGGCTAGGAGGAGTTTTTGCGGCTGTTTTCCGCAGTGAAATTACTGACTGATAATGGTTGACAATTAAGCTAGACATTGCTACATTTGAAAGAAATTAAGCACAACCTCGAATTCGAGCGAGTGTCTAAAGGCTTTTTGACTAAGCCGTTGCGCTCCATAGTTCACCTAGCTCTCAAGAATCCCATTCCCTGAGCGGGGTGGGAGTGCCAAACCGATGCCAAAGGAAATGATATGACCTCCTTGCAAAAGGGAGCATCTCAGTTTTGCAAAAAGCATTTTTTTTATTATAGTGCGAGCTTAATATCTCGCGCATTCTACAAATCGCGAGCGGGGACGCTCGCTCGCACTATAAATGCAAAACTGAGATGCTCCCCTTGCAAAACGTCTGGCATATGGGGAAATTCCACTTCATCTGAAGGGGAAATCGATGCGATAGAAGGTCAGCAATGACGCTGGCAACAGAAAAAACCATCAAACGAGAAAACGAGGAAGATTATTTATGTTGACTGAATTTCAGAAGAGAAAGCTCACCCTGCGCTTTTATATGAACGACACGTCCAAGGATGGAATCGTAGAATTAGCCGATTTTGAACATCAAGGTCAAAAGGTTGCTGAACTGAGGGGGATTCAACCGGGTTCGACAGAGTATGAGAAAATTATTTCCACTTATGTCCTTCTGTGGGAAACTTATTGGAAACCTGCTGATGCAGATGGCGACAATCAAGTCACCGTGGATGAATACCTGAAGTTCGGCGATATTTTGATTGCAGCAAATAAAGACGCAAAAAACGAAAAAACAAAATTGGGGCCGAGTCAAGCTGTTTTTGATACTGTCGATATAAATGGGGATGGAGAGATTGACTTAAAAGAGTATGCAATCTATTTGAAGGCAGTGGGTCGATCGGAAGAAGACGCTAAAATCGCTTTTTCCAAAATTGACAAGGACGGGAATGGGAAACTTTCCAGAGATGAATTTGCGATAGCCCTATACGACTATCACACAAGCAACGATCCACAAGATCCCGCCAATTGGGCTTTTGGTTCGTATTGAACCCATCCGTACATCGGTTAAATCTCGCAGAAATAGGAACCGTTTCAGAGACTTCTTCTGAAGGAAACATCTTTAATTAGATCGAGGTATAGCCTTTCTCAAAAAGATGAGGTATGACTGACAGCTTACATAACCACCCAAACTAAGAGGGCCCAAGCCCAACAACGTACCTCATCTTTCGCTCGAACCGCTATAAGGAATATTTACAGAATAAAAATTCCCTGCCTCGGTCAACCAACTTGTGTCATTTTTTTACTAGGGTCAGAGAAGTTAGATTTATGAAAAAGCTAGCAGTTGTAACGGGTGCTAATCGCGGATTAGGTTTTGAAACGTGCCGCCAACTGGCACAAAGAGATATTCAAGTCATTCTCACCAGTCGCGATCGAGTCAAGGGTCAAACAGCAGTTGATAAATTGCAAGCGGAGAAATTGGATGTCAAATATCACCCGCTTGACGTGACTAATCCAGAGAGCATTGAAAGTCTTTCTCAATTTATTAGCAAAGAATTTGGTCACTTGGACATTCTGGTTAATAATGCAGGCATTCTTACAGATTGGGTCGAAAATCCAGACGGAGATATCTTCAAGGCGAAAGTTGACACATTACGTCAGACAATCGAAACTAATGTTTATGGGCCATTACAGTTGTGCCAGCAGTTAATCCCGCTGATGAAAGTTCAGAATTATGGACGGGTTGTGAATTTATCTTCTAGTCTAGGTAAGTTATCAAGCAATATGGATTTTACTGTATTTCCCACATACGGAATTACAAAAACTGCGGTAAACGCAGTCACTGTACTATTTGCCAATGCCTTAAAAGACACGAATATCTTGATAAATTCAGTCAATCCAGGCTGGGTTCAAACTGATATGGGTGGCCCCCATGCGATCCGCACGATTGCAGAAGGAGTTGATACGATTGTGTGGTTAGCAACGTTGCCGGATGGTGGGCCGACAGGGGGATTTTTCCAAGATAAAAATCTCATTACTTGGTAGAGGGACAAATTTGTGAAAGCTGTGCGATCGCTTTCACAATTCTACCTTTAGTGAAGTAAGAACTTTCAGATAATAAGGAAAAAAACTTAGGTATGAACCGATTATTAGGTGTATCCGAGCATATTAGGTGGCTGCTAGACCAAAGGTGGTCGTTCAATTTCGCTTTGACGGCGCGAGTTAGAGGGACGATCGCCATCCCACAGCTAACTAATGCCCTCGCTTGGGTACAGCGCCGTCATCCCTTATTAGCTGTAAAAATAGCCGTTGACGAACATCAGCAACCGCGATTTGTATCAGAAGACGTTCCCCCCATCCCCCTGCGAGTGGTACAGCGACTTGGAGATAACCACTGGTGTCAGGAAACAGAAGCCGAACTGTCGCTTCCTTTCTCCTATAGCACAGAACCGCTGCTGCGCGTAGTATTTCTCCAGGGTGAGGCAGTTTCGGAACTGATTATTACCTGCTACCACTCCATCTGTGACGGTTTATCAACAATCTACTTAATCCGGGACATCTTGCAGGAGATTAGCACCCCTGGTAGCACTCGCGAGATATTGCCAGAACTTCCCTGCTGGGAAGAACTTATTCCCCTCTCGAAGAAGGACAGCATCAATGGTAATGCGATCGCCACCGCCGCACCGACTCACAAAATAAACCCATCTAATGCTGGCGTGGATTTGAATCGTGTCAGCGATAAAAAGCAAATTAAAAAAAGCCAGGGATCGAGAATCTTGCACTGGAGCCTCTCTACAGAGGAAACCGCTACAAATGCTGGCATAGATTTGAATCGTGTCAGCGATAAAAAGGAAATTAAAAAAAGCCAGGGATCGAGCATCCTGCACTGGTGTCTCTCTCCAGAGGAAACCGCTACATTTGTTTCGCGTTGTCGAGAGAATCAAACTAGCGTTCAAGGTGCTCTCTGCACTGCCTTTCTCCTGTCAATAGGCGAACAGATGAATTACCCAGAAGATACTGTTCACAAATGTCTTTCTCCTTGCAATATACGAAAGTATCTCGTGCCAGAAATAGGGGAAGATTTTGGCTTATACATCTGTGGTTTATTAACTGCCCACACTCTGAAGCCAGAAATAAATTTCTGGGATTTGGCGCGAGAAATAAAACATCAACTTAATGAATGGACAGCAGGCAAATTGTTTGAGGATATTCCACGAACTAAGGCATTTCTCTCCACCAAACCAGACCCACAAATGGTCTACGACCAAATGGATAACAACATTAAACTGGTTGTCACCAATCTGGGGCGCTTAAATATACCGCAGGAATATGGCTCTCTTTTTTTAGAGGCTATCTATGGCCCAACAGTGCAGTCTTCTGAAAATGCAAAAACTGTGGGTGTAATAACGCTGGGAGATCGGATGTTCTTGACTTTGACATTCTCAGAATCAGTATTGCCACGCTCCCTTGCCAAGAAAATTCAGATCGGTGCGATGCGGCAACTTAGCGAAGCTTTAGAAACTCCCAGTCAAGCTTTTGATCGCGCTGGATTAGGTATCGCATAACAAATTATTCGCCGTTCTTTCCCTATTGGTAACACCCCGCACGAAAGTAATGTTGCTGACGGGGTTACAATAAGAGTCAAAGCTCCACCCGTGGCGAATTTACTCAAAAGGATGGCTATAACTATGGCTCTGACTCTAAATTCACTGAGGTTAAAACTGTCGAGTCAAACTTCTTTCGCGAGTTAAAACATAGCGATTTCCGTTCTTCCGTGAAGTTTTAGATGATTAAAATAAATTTAGGAGGCATCCATGAATTCCGATCGGCTAGGGTTTAATCACTGTTGCGTTAACGGTTTAATTTTGCCACCTTTCGTAACAGAAGAGCGACTTCGTAATTTGGCAACTTTCCAAACAAAACCAGGAGATGTTTTTGTAGTCAGCTATCCAAAGACAGGAACAATATGGCTAACTCAAATAATTAAAGCCCTCGCCAAACCTGCTCTACCAGAAGGAATAGATGTGGTACAGATTGGGGTAGACACAGTACCTTTTTTTGAATTGAACGAGACGAAAAAACTAGAAGCTTACCCCTCGCCTCGCTATATATACACCCATTTGCCATATTCCCTGATGCCAGACGATAGCGAGAATAATTTAAAGTATATCTATCTGGCTAGAAACCCAAAAGATGTGGCTGTTTCGTATTTTTATTTCATGCAAGCTTTGAAACTGTATAGCTTGGAAGGGACGTGGGACATTTTTTTGGAATATTTTATGAACGGAAATCTTCCTTATGGTTCTTATTACACTCACCTGCTCGATTGGTTGCAAAAGAAAGAGCAAAAAAACCTACTTTTTCTAAAATACGAAGACCTTCATAAAGATTTCTTAGGGAATATCAATAAAATTGCTGATTTTCTAGGCTGTGCTTTATCGGAAGAAGAAGCGCAAATAATCTCCCAAAAATGTAGTTTTTCGCACATGAAAGCCAACCCAATCTCGAATATGGATAGCATAGCAAACCAAATGTATAAAAAGGGAAGTAACTACTCATTCATGCGGAAGGGTACTGTCGGCGACTGGCAGAACTATTTTTCCGACAAGCAGTTGGAAGAGTTCAACCAAGTGTGCGATCGCTATATGGAAGGAACTGGCATTGATTTTGAATTTATATTGGAGTAATTTATTGCTGAATGAATTTTTTTAAAATAGCCAATATCCGCCCTGAATAGACAATATATTTTGGAGAATTTTCATGTCTGAAACAAGAGAAGAGGCGATCGTAACTGACAAAGAACCCCCGATTTCCGATGCCATTAAAGACGTGCAGCACACAAGCTGTTGTATCGTAGGGGGCGGGCCTACAGGGGTGGTTCTGGCACTGATATTGGCGCGTCAAGGCATTCCCGTAACGCTGATTGAGGCACACAAGAATTTCGATCGCGATTTCCGGGGTGATGTCCTGCACGCTGGGGCGATGGAAATTATGGATGAACTGGGTCTAACGGATCGCCTGCTTGCTCAAATTCCTCACTCCAAGAAGGAGAAAATGGAATTCGTCACCCCCGATCAAAGGGTGGTATTTGCAGACTTTAGCCGTTTGAAGAGTCGGCACCCTTACTTCACAATAATTCCCCAACCAAAGTTTCTGGAATTCCTGATTGCCGAGGCGAAACGCTACCCAAGCTTTCAGTTGCTTGCAGGTGCAAACGTGCGACAGTTGATTGAAGAAGACGGCATAATTCGCGGGGTTCGCTATCGCGGAGAGGGGGGCTGGCACGAAGTGCGATCGCACCTCACAATAGGCGCAGACGGGCGCTTCTCCAATGTCCGCAAATTAGCAGGTATGGAACTGATTGAGACTGCTGCCTTACCCATCGATCTGCTTTGGTTTCGCCTGCCCCGACAATCCCAGGATCAGGAGGGTTTAATCGTGCGCTTTGGTATCAAACGCGCCTTGGTAATATACAACACTTATGATGGCAATTGGCAGATTGCCTATTACATTCCCAAGGGTTACTACAGTCAGCTTCAGGCTGCTGGCATAGAAGCGCTGCGACAGTCTATTGTCGAAATTGTCCCAGAGTTTGCCGATCGCGTGGAGTATCTAAAGGATTGGAAGCAGGCATCACTTCTCACAATCAAACTAGGCCGACTCGATCGCTGGTATCGCCCCGGTTTACTTTTGTTGGGTGATGCCGCCCACGTCATGTCATCTATGGGCGGAGTTGGTATCACCTACGCAATCCAGGATGCTGTTGCTGCGGCGAACATTCTAATCGAACCGCTCAAACGCGGCGAGGTGCAGCTAAAGCATCTAACAGCAGTGCAACGTCAACGAGAGTTACCGGTAAAAATCATGCAGTGGTTTCAGTCATTTGTGCAGACGAATGTCACCGCTAAAGCAGTACAAGCAGATAAGACATTGAAGCTGCCTGCCTATTGGAGTATGCCGATTTTGCGCGACATTCCTGCCCAAATTATGGCATTGGGAGTTTTCCCACCTCACCTAAAGAAAAAATACAAATTGCTGGATGACAATGTTGATGCTGCTGTTACGTCATCTGAGAAAACCCTGACAAACTAAAGCTGCACTAGCAAGTTTACTGCTGACAGGCGTGCTATAATCCGCCCATTGAGGCGGCTAATTGAAGGATATTTTTAACGGAAGTATTGAGCAAATACTTGTCAGAAATTAGGTAGTCTGTGGCAGACAGATTCACCCATTTTACTTAGGGAAAAAACTTAAATATGAATCGATTATTAGGAGTGTCCGAGCATCTGAGATGGCTGCTCGATCAAAAATGGTCATTCAACTTCGTTTTGACAGCGCGTATTAAAGGGGCGATCGCCGTCGAATCGCTAACCGATGCCCTCGCTTGGGTACAGCGCCGACATCCTTTATTAGCTGTAAAAATAGTCACCGACGAACATCAGCAACCGCGATTTGTATCAGAAGGCGTTCCCCTCATACCTCTGCGAGTGTTGCAGCGACAAGGAGATAACCACTGGTGTCAGGAAACAGAAGCCGAACTTTCGCTTCCTTTCCCCTGGAGCACAGGCCCGCTAGTGCGTGTCGTATTTCTCCAAAGTGAGGAGGTTTCGGAACTGATTATTACCTGCCACCACTCCATCGGCGACGGTTTATCAACAATCTACTTAATCCGGGACATCTTGCAGGAGATAAGCACCCCTGGTAGCACTCGCGAAATATTGCCAGAACTTCCATCCTGGGAAGAACTTATTTTTCTGAGTGAGGATAGTATCAATGGTAGTGCGATCGCCCAGAACATACCAATTCAAAAAAAGACTACATCAGAAAATGCGGGCGTAGAGTTGAATCGCGTTAGGGACACAAAGGCTATTCAAGAAAGCCAGCGATCGAGCATACTTCACTGGCATCTTTCTCCAGAGGAAACCACTATACTTGTTTCGCGCTGTCGAGACAAAAAAACTAGCGTTCACAGTGCTATCTGCGCTGCTTTTCTCTTGGCAATAGCCAAACAAGTAAATTCGCCAGAAAATTTACTTCACAAGTGTGTCTCTCCGTGCAATGTTAGAAATTACGTTGTTCCAGCGATTGGAGAAGATTTTGGGCTTTATGTGTGTGGTTTATTCACTACTCATGCGATCGCTCCAGCAACCAGCTTCTGGGAAGTAGCGCAAGAGGTAAAACACCAAATAAATGAGTTGACAGTGACCGAGAAAATATTTAAGTATATTCGACCAACTAAAGCTTTTCTTTCTACCCAGCCCGACCCGCAAATTGTGTATCAGCAAATGGCACAAAAGGGGGATTTATGCGTCACAAATTTAGGGCGATTAAATATCCCACAAGAATTTGGCTCTCTATCTTTAAAGGCAATCTACGGCCCAATAGTGCAGTCTTCTGAAAATATAAAGATTGTAGGCGTAACAACGCTGGGAGGCAAAATGTTCTTGACTTTGACCTTCTCTGAGTCGGTTTGGCCGCGATCGCTTGCCGAACAAATTAAGCGTGAAGCGATGCAGCTACTTCAAGAAGCAATTTGTTCAGAAACTCACAGCAATTGCCGTAGTGATGATATCCTTTTAGCTTCGGAACTATGATATTAACGTGAATCTGTGTAGGAACTCCAACTTATGGCTACATCTTCTCCTGACTCAGCATCTAGTTTTTCAGCTCGGTGGTTGCGCGGCTTAAGTTTGGTATTGCTGGCAACTGTTGCCGTATCGCTTCAGAATGTCATAACTAGAATTGCTCTATCCCCAAAGGCTATTCCCATTTTGGGAGGAATTATTAACCTGGGGGGATATATTGACCCCACTGCCGATAAAATGCAAGTTACGCTGCTAGAGCTGCTGCTGCGAATTAGCTTTGTAGTACCGCTTTCGTGGCTAATTATGCCTGTGTTTAAACCGGGAGCTTGGGGAGAGGCGCGATCGGTAATCGTAGGTAGCGATCGGATGCTGAAATTGCAGATTGTAGCAGCAGGCATTTTTCTATTTTTGTCTCAAATAGGTATTTATTTATCGATCGCAAATATTGGCCCAGCAATGGCAATCACCATCTTCTTTACTTATCCGACGGTGACAACGCTGTTGGCTTGGAAATTATTTAGCGATCGCCCATCTTTGCAGCAATGGCTAGCAATTATCTTGATTTACATCGGCTGTGCTTGGCTAGCATTCAAGCCAATCGATCAAAACTTATTTTGTCCGCCGATCTGCGTAAAACACCCGCCCAGTGCCGCCGCTTTACCTCCTGCACCCAATCAAACTCCAACTCCCAACGCATCAAATGCGCCTACCATTCCCAAGCCAGCAACCCAACCAAATCCCATCATCGGTTATCTCGCGGCAATCATATCCAGTATTGTCTTTGCATTGGAAGGAATAATTGCCCAAGCCTGCTTTAGTAAAGTCAATCCTGCTACTTTTACAGCCCTGGTTTTTACAGTAGAGTGGTTAGTATTAATGGCGGTAACGCTTCCTTTCATCCATGTGGATATCAATCAAGAGCTGATATTGATGGGAGGTTTACTCTGCTTGACTACTTTTGCTACATATTTGTTTAGCAACTTTGGAATTAAGGCAATTGGAGCAGCTTCTACTGCAATTATTGTCTCCAGCCGTCCCGCTGTAACGTCGATTTTAGCATTACTAATTATTGGCGATACATTGCTACCAGAACAGTGGGGTTCTATCATAGTTGTAACTGCGGGAGTGGTATTGATGAATGTGGCAAAGGCTATGAAAAAACCTACTTAGTTTAAGTGCAATTCTTCAGGGGGCGACAATCGCCTCCTGAAATGGATTTCCGTTCCAAGGAATTCCCAAAATGATCTATAGAACCCATTTGATATCTTTTAGCGATCGCGTCTAGCAGTTGTGAGGCTCACAGCAGGCTTTTGCTCACAAAGGAGTGCTTGAAGAACTGATGAAAGTCTTACATTGTCAAGTCCGCGAGCAGGTAAAAAAAATGGAAAGGTGTAAAATTCTGAATTACGTGGCGCAAAACTGCGACATGGCGCTCCTACATTTTATAACCGGCCACGACCTCGATACCACACGGCGTGAAATTTCTGCATATCGAGACCTCGCCCAGGTAATTTCAAGATATTGATTAATAGGATAATTTGTATGTCTGAACCAAAAGAACAAACCACCAAAACTGTCCAAGATCAGTCAACTCCCGATAGGATTCTCGACGTGCAGCAAACAACCTGTTGTATCGTTGGGGGTGGGCCTACAGGGGTAGTTTTGGCACTGATATTGGCGCGTCAAGGTATTCCGGTTATGCTGCTAGAGGCGCACAAAACCTTTGAACGCGACTTCCGCGGCGACCTAATTCAAGCTGGGGCGATGGAAATTATGGACGAACTGGGTCTAACGGAGCGCTTGCTCGCACAGGTTCCTCACTCCAAAACAAGCCAAATGGAATTCAGCCTTTGCGGTCAAACAGTTTCCTTTGCAAACTTCAGCAAATTGAAGACTCGACATCCTTACATCACAATCATTCCCCAGGTAAAGTTGATTGAGTTTCTAACTAATGAAGCGAAACGCTATCCAAACTTTCAGTTGCTTGCAGGTGCAAACGTGCAACAGCTAATTGAAGAAGATGGTATGATTCGCGGTGTCCGCTATCGGGGACAGGGGGGCTGGCACGAAGTGCGATCGCACCTGACAATAGCAGCCGACGGGCGCTTCTCCTCGGTTCGTAAATTAGCAGGTATGGAATTGATTGAGACAGCAGCACCAATGGATCTCCTTTGGTTTCGCCTGCCCAGACACCCTGATGAACCAGAGGGGCTGAGAGTGCGCTATGGTAGCAAGCGCGTCTTAGTTACATACAACACCTCTGATGGAAATTGGCAGATTGCTGCCGTTATTCCCAAGGGGTACTACCGCCAGATGCAAGCTGAAGGCATAGAGGCGCTGCAACAGTCTATCGTCGAAGTCGTTCCTGAGTTTGGCGATCGCGTACACCATTTGAAAGATTGGCAGCAGACATCGCTTCTCTCAGTCCAAATGGGCCGACTATCCCGTTGGTATCGCCCTGGTCTGCTTTTACTGGGTGACGCAGCCCACGTCATGTCGCCTCTGGGTGGGGTTGGCATCACCTATGCCATTCAGGATGCTGTGGCGGCGGCAAACATCCTGAGCGAACCGCTCAAGCGTGGCGAAGTGCAACTCAATCATCTGGCGGCAGTGCAGCGCGAGCGCGAACTCGCAATCAAAGTCATCCAAGGATTTCAGTCCTTTACGCAGAAGCGGATTACCGCCAAAGCAATGCAAGCGGATAACTCGTTGAAACTGCCCATATATTTGCGTCTACCGCTGTTGAGCGACCTTCGGGCCCGACTGTTTGCATTTGGGGCTTTTCCACCTCATATCAAGGTCAAATTCAGCTTGTAGGAGGCTTAATATCGGTTTACAGCTTTTAACAATATCTAAGTTTTAGTTTTTCTAATTTAATGAAAGGAGTCGAGTGAAATGTTTGAATCCGAAGAGCTGATTAAGATGAGAGCAAAACTAGCTGGGGAAGCTGGTGCTGCCTATTCTCAGGCGAGAAAAAATGACGTTCAAGTCATGTATCAATACCTCAATCCCCAACCAGGAGAACACATCTTAGGATTTTGGGAAGGAAATGGCTTCTTTTGTAAATTGATCGCCGAAGCAGTTGGTTCGCAAGGAAAATATCTTGTTAGCGACCCTTCAGCCTACCTACTCGATCGTCTAAAGTCTAGATTTCCCATGCCACAAGTCGAAACTTTAGTCAGTAGTTCTGAGGAATTAGACCTGCCTGCTGAATCTTTGGATAAAGCTTGGAGTTTTGCCACGTTTCATGATGCCGTAAGTCAAACACAAGTGGTTGCCAATATTTACAAGGCATTAAAACCGGGCGGATTATTATTCATAGGTGACGTTTTTCAAGGAAGTTCAGCATCCAGATATTTCGACTCTATAGTTAGTAAATATCGCGAAGGCGGGCATGAAGCAAAATTTTTATCAGAAGAATTTGCCGATTCTCTATGCTTTATCAATGGATTCAAGAGCGAAAAAGTTCGTGTAGTAGAATTACTCCAAAAATGGTATTTCGCGTCAGAAAACGATATTGCCACATTTCTCTATAAGATTTTGGCAATGAACTTATTCCCTGGAGATGAGCCAGAGAGAATAGAACAAACTCGTAAAGGACTTAAAGATTTTTTTGAAATAGAATACAGCGAGGGAATGTACGAATTACACTGGCCAATGAAAGCCCTTATTGCCGAGAAATGAAATGTAGCCGATTTTCAAAATCTTGGGAATTGCTGTTACTTGAAAACCTCGGTTTCAAGTAGGTTAAAATGCGTTACATTTCTTCACGCATCTTTAACTATCAGGATAAACCCATACTCTCATTCGCCTGCCAGTCCTACTCCGATCGCTTCTACATAAGGCATCTATGAAAAACACTTCAATACCGTCTAATTTTCCCCCTCCAGAAACTTCCGCAACTCAAAAATGGTGGGCGCTGCTGGGAGTGGGATTAGGCTTGCTGATGTTCACCCTGGATAGCAGCATAGTCAATCTCGCCCTACCGACTCTTGTTAAAACGTTCAATACTACTTTTGCGACTATTCAATGGGTAGTAGTGAGTTATCTACTGATCGTCACGGTGCTGGTACTCGGTGCGGCGAGGTTGGGTGATATGTTTGGCAAAAAACGGTTATACCTTTGGGGTTTGATCCTGTTTACGATCGCCTCCTTGCTGTGCGGACTAGCTTCTAGTGTAGAGTGGCTAATTGCTTTTCGGGCACTCCAAGGGCTAGGGGGTCTGTGTATTTCTGCCCTAGCCGCTGCGATCGCCACAGAAGTTTTTCCAGCATCGGAACGGGGAAAGACTCTTGGCATAATCGGTGCAACTGTATCCTTGGGAATCTGCCTTGGACCGACATTAGGAGGTCTATTAATTGGGATAGCGGGCTGGCGTTTGATCTTCTTCGTAAACATTCCCATTGGCATACTCGCAAGTTTTATTATTGTCAAGTTTGTACCGCAGGATGCGATCGCCAATAACGCCCAACGATTTGACGCTTTGGGTTCTGCAATCATTGCCATATCGCTTCTTAGTTTCACCTTCAGCATGACACAGGGGCAGATTGAAAGCTTTACCAGCATTAAAACGCTATCTCTGCTTGCCATTGCGGTACTGAGTTTTGCTGCTTTTCTATTCCTTGAAGCCCGCATTAACCAGCCAATGCTCGATTTAAAGATGTTTAAGAATCGGGAATTTAGCCTCAGCTTATTGATGGGATTTCTTGTGTTATTTGCCATTACAGGAGTAATTTTTATTCTCCCATTTTTTCTAGAAATAGTCTTGCATTATCCCACTCAAAAAGTGGGGTTGTTATTGGGATTTTTCCCGGTTTTAATTGGGATTGTTGCCCCATTTTCTGGGTCAATGTCTGACCGTTTTAGTCCTCGGATAATTAGTTTAGTTGGATTGGTCTTGATGTTCAGTAGTTGTCTGCTGATGAGTACCTTTGATGCCCAGTTGAAAGAGTTAGTTTATATTGCGTGGATTGCACCATTAGGTATTGGTTTTGGGATGTTCCAATCACCCAATAATAGCGCGATTATGGGGAGTGTCCCAAAGGAAAGACTAGGAATAGCTTCTGGGCTATTATCACTATCCCGCACCTTGGGTCAGACAGTAGCTTTGCCCTTAATGGGCGCTATGTTTGCAGGTTTGACTCTTAGCAACGCCCATTTAGCGCAAAATTCCCAAGTCACAGCAGCCCCGCCGACAGCTTTGGTTTATGGGCTTCAAGGCACTTTTCGCTTTGCGGCACTAATTCTTTTGATTGCGGCTGGATTGGCAGTAGTTGTCTGGAAAATGGAGCAAAAATCCCGCCCGAATTACGAGTAGTTGAAACAGATGAGAAGCGCTAGTTAGAGCGGCTATTGGACTTACGCATTTGTCCATTGAAACCCTGAATTGTTCAATGTCCCATTCGCTAGAGCTTTCACACTATTATGTTAGTCGATGGAAATTCTAAAATTTTATCTTTCCTAGACTGTCCCGATCGATCCAGTTTGAAAAAGCCTGCTTTTGTTACCTCGCAGCAGACATACAGCTATCAGGATGTACGCGATCGAGTTGCTGCAATGGTCAACCTTCTGCGTGCCAAAGGTTTGATGCCTGGACAGCGCGTTTTAACGATCGCAGATAACGATGAATATGCAGTTTTCTTTTTTCTTGCTGCCAGTGCTATTGGCATTCAGGTTCTGATTCCGTACAATCTCAAGGAAGCTGCTTTGCTCGAATGGATTAATATCATCGAGATCGCCAAACCAGAGCATATTATCTACCTGAAAAAAACGGATACGGTGCTGATTGATAAATTACACATCTCCGGCGTTAATCTTATCGAGATTAACCGAGTTCAAATCGAGACAATAAATGAAGCAGCTTCTAATATCATCGTTGAAGCTTCCAGTCCAGTTGAAAAATTCCTAGTTCTTTTCACTAGCGGAACCACAGGTAATCCGAAAGCAATTAGTCTTCAGGAAAGACTGATTGCCCGACGTATTCTGAAGGTATCGGCGACACTAAAATTCCACTCTGACGCACACATAATGATGTCAGGGCTGATGAACAATACCACTGGAATCATTTTTTCCTTGGGTGCATTGGCACACAAGGCTACCCTATTTTTTCCAGACAGTCCAGATGTTGCAGATTGGGCACCACAGATACAAAAGCAGCGCTTAACTCATATTATGCTGCGCCCAGTCTTTATGAAAGATTTTCTTGAGGATTCACGCACAGTCAAAGCAGATTTGAGTAGCCTACAAGTCGTTGCTTATGGCGCTGCACCATTGCCTGTCAAAGTCTTAGAAGAAGGGCGAAGACTTATCCCTTGTGAATGGATTCAGGGCTATGGTTTGAGTGAAAGTTTCGGCCCTTTCTGCTGGCTAATGGAAGAAGAGCATAAACTAAAACTTTATGCTCAGTATGTCCATTGTATTGGACGACCAGATGATTCGGTTGATGTCGCTGTTTTCGATGCCAGCGGCAATTCCTTGCCCGCAAACGAAATTGGTGAAATTGTGGTGCGTAGTTCAGGAATGATGGAAGGTTATTGCAACTTTGAAAAAAATACCATTGAGTCCCTTGGTGAATGGTTTCACACAGGGGACTTTGGAATGTTTTCCAGCGAAGGTTATCTTGTACTCAAAGGAAGAGAAGCTGAAACCATCCTGACACCAAACGGTCACAAAATTTATCCCAGCGAAATCGAGAATCTTCTTTACAAAATTCCAGGTGTTGAGGAGGCAGTGCTTGTCGGTTGGTCAACCTCTGAAACAGCGGTCAAATATCCCGTTGTCTGCATTTATTGTACGCAGGATCTTCAAAACGATCCAGTCGCTCTAACAAATGCCTTATCTGAAAGCTTCCAAAATACGCTCAGTCCCGAAAAATGGCCGACTTTTCTTTACATATCACCCGAACCTTTACCAAAAAACCAGAACGGCAAAATTGTGAAGCGGGATATTCTCCCCTTCATTAAACCCGAAAAAATGATAGAATTTTCTACAATTTAAGGACGAAATCATGAAAGCAACAATACATTCTATTCTCTGCCACGCTCCGACTAATGCTGTCTATGGAATCATTACCAACTGTGCGCGATGGCCTGACATTTTTGAGCCGTGTCTTAACGTAGAATTTCTGGAAAAAAAGGATGGCTACGAAGTTATTCGCGTGACTGCGGAAGTGAACAAAGTGGAGATGCAGTGGGTTTCCCATCGGGTTTTAAACGAGGAGATTTATGGCATTGACTTTGAAACAAATCCCCCATTGCCACTACTCAAATCTATGCAAGGTCGCTGGCGGGTGGTGCCGCTCGAAGAGGGGGGATGCCTACTTTTCCTTGAACACAATTTTCAAGTAAAGGATGATGTAACAGGTTTAGTGGATGGTGTTACCACACCTGATGAGGCGGTTGACTTTATGATGCAAGCGATCCACCGCAACACCATCAAGGAACTGAATTCCATCAAAAAATTGGCAGAAGAGAATAACTAAGTAGAAACAAAATCATGAAAAACACATTTCATTCGATCGTATGTCATGCCCCGGTAAAGGCTGTTTATCAAATCATCTCCGACACCTCCCAATGGCCCGATCTGTTTGAGAGTTGCGTCAGCACAGAAGTTCTGGAAAAAGGTGACGATTACCAACTGGTTCGCATTACTGCCCAGGATAATGGCAGAGAAATGACATGGGACACCCACCGAAAGTTTTTGCCTGAGATCAATGGAGTTGATTTCTACCTACCCGTACCCATGCCGCTGTTGACGGATATGCAAGGGCGCTGGCGGGTTGTGCCGCTTGATAGTGGTGGAAGTCTGCTCTTTGTTGAGCGTAGCTTTACTGTCAAGGAAGATGTGACTGGTTTGGTAGAGGGCGTAACAACATCAGAAGAAGCTGTCGATTTTATGCTCAATTTTATCGATCGCAATGGCGGGAAGGAAATGATCGCTATTAAAAGCATAGTGGAAGGTAAAGACCATCAGGAGGATGAACTTTCTTTTTCCTTTGAATCCAGTCGCATTCTGCCCTTTCCGGGGGTAGATATTTACAATCTTCTGGCTGATGCTGCCAACTGGTATTCGCTGCTTCCCCATTGTCAGGCTGTGGATATGCTTTACGATGACGGCAGCAATCAGGAATTTATTATGGAGGTGGGAACGGCCTATGGTAGTGAGCGCATTCGCAGCATCCGTCGCTGTCGCCGAGATGTCTTAACTATTGAGTATTTTCAGCCAGAACCGCCTCCAGTGATGAGTAGACATAGCGGTCGCTGGACGTTGAATAGTGTACCTGGTGGAACGGAGGTTTTTGCCCGCCACGAGTTCCAGATCGAGCCGAATGCCTGTCGCAATTTATTCGGAGAGGGTGACATCGCATCTTACAAGCAAAGGCTCCACGATGCACTGGACAAAAATTCTTTAACTACCATTGCCGCTTGTCAAAATTATTTAGCTGGGAAGGAATCATAATGAATATGCCATTGAGCGTCCCAGAAGAAATATATCTCGCTTGTCGGTATTTTTTGCCGCGTATTTTGTTCTGGCAATCCGAATGGGGTGATTTGGCGATCGCTCTTAGTGATTTTCCCAAAGATTGCACAGATGTAAGTACCCCGGAGTTCTGGGAACACTGGAGGTCGGGTTGGTCTAAGCTTGGCGATCGCTATGTTGCACAAGCCGAAACCTGTTCATATAAAATGGGGCAGCGCCACCTCTTTCGCAGTGCAGCCAGTTGTTACCACTGGGCAGAGTTTATGTACTTCTCTGATTCCGCTCAGAAGAGTGCATTACGACAGCGTGTTAAGGATTGTTTTCTCAAAAGCTGGGATGAAAATGTCCGCCCCCTAAATCCAGGTAAAATTGAGTGGAACGGGGTGGTAATTCCTTACTATTTGCTATTACCGGACAACGTTGACCCCCATCAACCTTTACCCTGTGTAATCCTCTCTAACGGTCTTGATTCAGTTACAGAAGTTGAGGTTATTACTTTCGCTGAACATTTTGTGGATCGAGGATTTGCAGCTTTCTTGTTCGACGGGCCTGGGCAAGGAATCAATCTCGGTCGTTCTCCAATTCCTGTAAATTTTGAGGAAGTGGTTGCCAGTATTGTTGATACCTTGTCTGCTGACGCACGCATTGATGAAAATCGGCTTGGTTTCTTTGGAGTTAGCTTTGGCGGCTATATTGCTTTGCGGGTAGCGAAACATTTGGGTAATAAATTCAAGGCCGTTGTGAATCTGTCAGGCGGCCCATATATCACGCCGTTTGACAAAATGAAGCGCCGTCTCAAGGAAGATTTTCAGTATGCTTTCATGGAACCTGAAAAAACGGCTATGCCTGACCTTTTCGATCGCCTGACACTGGATCTATCTGGGGGTTGCGAAACGAATGTGCTGTCAATTCACGGTGAACTAGATGATATTTTTCCGGTTCGCGGTATTCAGGACCTCGATCGTAAATGGGGCGATCGCCACCGGGCGATCGTTTATGAACAGGAGGTTCATGTTTGCCTGAACCAAATCAACCAGTACATAGTAGCGATCGCAGATTGGATGGGGTCGCAGCTTGCCCCAGAGAACACAGTTTAGTTGTTTGCAGATACTGTTATCAATTTAAAAAATGATTGCTACAAGTATGTAGGTTGAGTTGATGTATAGCGGTTCGAGCGAAAGATTCGCGGACGTAGTTGGGCCCCGGCCCTCAAGCGTCTGGGTGGTTATGTAAGCTGTCAGTCATACCTCATCTTTTTGAGAAAGGCTATACAAAACCCAACATTTTCAAATGTTGGGTTCCACAAAGCCTTAAACCAACCTACAATTTTGCTGATTGAACCGTATTAATCTCAGAAAAATTTGTTGACTGAAAAAAATAGCGGTTGTCACAGGTGCTAATCGCGGATTGGGGTTTGAAAATTGCCGCCAACTGGCACAAAGAGATATCCAGGTCATTCTCACTAGCCGCGATCGAGCCAAGGGTCAAGCAGCAGCAGAGAAATTACAAGCTGAGAAATTGGATGTTAAATATCACCCGCTTGATGTGACTAATGCAAATAGCATTCAACATCTGGCTGAATTTATTAGCAATGAATTTGGACATTTAGATATTCTGGTGAATAATGCTGGCATTCTTTTAGATTATTTAGAGAATCCAGATGGCAGTATATTTAACGTGAAAGTTGACACTGTACGTCAAACAATAGAAACCAATGTTTATGGCCCATTGCAATTGTGCCAGACTTTAATTCTGCTGATGAAAGTTCATAATTATGGGCTAATTGTGAATGTATCTTCAAAACACGGGCAATTATCAGCAAATATAAATTCTACTCGGTTCCCCATATATGGAGTTTCAAAAACTGCTCTGAATGCAGTCACAATACTCTTTGCAAATGCCTTAAAAGATACGAATATCTTGGTTGATTCAGTCAATCCAGGCTGGGTTCAAACTGATAAGCTGTTGTGCATTTAAACCACTAACTTGGCTGTTCCGGGTGCGTCATCCGCGAACACGCTCCGCTTAAACGGGAAACACTTCGGACGCTCCGCATACAATCTGTTTTAAATGTTCAACAGCTTATGGGTGGTTCCAATGCTATCAACACGATTGAGGAAGGAGTTGATAGTATTGTGTGGTTAGCCACGTTGCCAGATGGTGGACATACAGGTGAATTTTTCCAAGATAGGAATCTAATTCCTTGGTAGAGGCCTTGTTTGAAAAAGCTGTATGTTTGTTTCAACATTTGCAGATACTACTGAGTCGCTGGCAGAGGACATATTGACCTATTTCAACTAGGAGAAAACTTAGGAATGAACCCCTAATTGAGAATGACCAAAGACTGTGAAGTCTACCAAAAACAATGGAACCCTTGATTTCTCAAGGATTCCATCTATCGGAGCGGCGGGATTTGAACCCACGACCCCTACTACCCCAAAGTGGGCTTAAGATCGTTGTAATAGTTATTCTGTATAGCTTTTAAGAAGTGTCAATAACTGATATATCAATTTAATCGTTTTTTTAAGAATTTTCTTGGGAAGGAGTTAAGGAGTCAGGAGTCAGGAGAAGAGCTTTCTTCCCTCCTGACTCCTTTTCTCCTGTCTTCTTCTTCGGAAGATTTTTTATCCTCGATGGCTTCTCGCTGCTCAAGCCATTCGATCAGGGCCATCCTCACGATCGATGCTAGCGACTGATTCGGTTCGATCGCCTGAGCTCTAAGCCGATCACGCAGTTCGCCTACATCAAATGTAAGTCGATCACGAGAATCCCTACTTTTTCCTTTAATCTTTTCTGTGCTCATTTTTTTAGCATATTCTATGAGCGCAACAAATCTTAAATTAAAGTTTTAAATTCTCTTGACTTAACATCATTTGGATGTTACAGTACAAAAACGCCTGGTAAACGTGTTGACGCACGCTCACCAGACTTTCCACCAATGCCGCCACACGGCACTAGGAGACAGAATTATGTTACAGCAACAGCACCTGCTTAAACAGCATCTGCAATCACATCAGATTGTGGTTGAGCGTTCTTGCAACCCCCCCAGCATCGTTACAGGTTTTGGCAAGACTCCTCAAGAAGCAGTACAACAAGTTCTTGGTAATGCAAGGGCTTATGGTTATTGGGATGCAACAAAGGCTTATCCAGAAGCTCAAGCCCCAAGCGAACCAGGAACTGAAAAAGGAAGCCCACGGGACGATCGATAATTTTTTTTGCTCTGGCTGCGATCCAATTAAAGTACCCAAAATCCAGTAACTGTAAATAGCTCGTGAGATACGCAAAGAAATGCCGTAGAGCATACCCAGCACAGTTTGAGCAGCCAAATGGGAAGCGCAATTATTGGACTCGGACTCAGCTCAAAGAACTACTGGGACAGGTAGGTAAAAAGAACCGCAAAAACGCCCCAGCAATGTCAGAGGGTTCGTTTAAGCGAAGGCTGGCACTGCTGGAGGAATGCCCAGAAGCAGAGCGGGCGATCTATACCCGCCAATTTTCAGATTTCACAAAATGGTGTCTGGTTCGCATACAAGAGATTTTTCTGAATGAATGCGATCGAAACCTAGAAAGAACCCGTACTTACCTCAAAGAAAAAGGACTAGAAACAGATGAATACTTCGCGCAACGATCTGAAATGGGAACTCGGATTGGGGACTGTCAAAGAGATCACGAATGTCCGCAAAGCCCTTGGGCAGGCGGAGTGGCAGCAAACGACAGTCTCCGAAGCAGACACTTTAGAGGTTCGCCAATATTACAAGCTGATCCGTGAGGATAGGCTGTCGGTGCAGGAAGCAATATTGGCGATCGCCAATGCCCGGACAGGAACAGCAGCAGAATTCCAAAACGACAATATTGACGAGAACGCGATCGACCACAGCGAGCACCGGGATGCTCAAGAAGAAACCAATGAGTTAGTGGTCGCAGTTCAAACGGCAACAACTGAAGCAGCCCTGGCAATGACAGATGTGGGTGCTGCTGCTGCGGTTCCTGTAGTTGACGCTTTCTTTGTGGCCCTCGGCAGCAATGTTGCTGACCAGTTACACACCCGCTCAGCAAACACTCGATCGAATTTCAAACAAGTAGTTCAGGCGGTTGAAAATGCGCCCCTAGATTTACGGAACGCAAGCCTACCAGGAAAAAAAACCGAGACACCCAAACGGATAACTGGAGCCTGGGGCTAATTGATTCGTGTTTGGAACTAGCCCAAGCTTATAGCTCACGGCTAGTTCTAGAAGAGCAAGCTCGTAGCGCTCAGAAAGAAAAACTATTCGCTGCTTTAGTTATCTCAATACTCCGGACAGTTTTTAAATAGGGATGCTTACGCAATAAAGCACAGAAGCGAAAAAACTGAGTGCTATCTGAACCCAAAATAAACAGAAAAAAAGGCACTCTTTTAGGTTAAGCTATAAAAACACACAAGCTCAACAGATTGCCTTATGAAGATTATTGAATCCATCTTACAACAAATGCCAGGAATTAGTCAACCCCAAAAGAAGTTTTTAGTCACTTTATTCTCAACTATTTTGCTGGTCTATGGTAAGGTCAACTTCACGAATCTCAGTCGTTATAGTTATTTGAGCGAAAAAACCTACCGTCGTCACTTTCTCAAAAGCTTTAATTTTCCACAATTTAATCAATATTTCCTCGAATCTGCCTTAAATCCTGAACACACAGTCATTGCCGTTATCGATTGTTCTTTTTTAAAAAAAAGTGGCAAAAAAACTGACGGTAAGGGTTATTTTTATAATGGTGTAGCGGGGAAATCGGAACAGGGGTTGGAAATTTCTGTAATTTCTATTGTCGAAATTGAGAGTCGTTTATCTTATAGCTTAAGCGTACAACAAACTCCATCACGCCCTCAAATAAAGAAGGTGAAAAAATTGCCACAAAAACCGAAGAATAGCTGGTCAAAAAAATCTCGCAAAAAACAGGAGTCTCAAAGCTCAACGCCTGACATCACAAGAGTTGATGACTATGCACAACATCTAAAGAATACTCGTTATTTCTTCCCAAATTCTGTACGTTATTTGGTCGCTGATGGCTATTACTACCGCTCTAAATTCTGGGATGCTGTGCGGGAGTTAAATTTAGACTTTATTGGCAAGTTAAGAGTTGATGCTAACCTACGCTATCTTTATACTGGTGAACAAAAGAAACTGGGAGCTCCACGTAAATATGATGGTAAGGTTGACTGCCATGATTTGAGTCGTCTTAATTTTGTTAAAGAAATAAAACCGGGAGTTTCATTATATACATTGGTGGTGTGGAGTTGTTGTTTAAATTGCCAAATTAGGTTGGCTTGTATCTCTGAGGTTCAAGCCAACGGAGAAATTAAAAATGCTTTATTATTTAGCACTGATATTCACTTACCGCCTGAGCAAATTGTTGAATATTATCAGGCTCGTTTCCAGATTGAATTTATTTTTCGTGAGGCCAAGCAATTTACGGGATTGTCGGATTGTCAAGCTCGTCATTTACCACGGCTTGATTTTCACTTTAATGCCAGTCTAATTGCCTTAAACTTAGCCAAACATGAACTTTCTAGTTGTCATTCATCTGCCAAATCTTTTGTGTTTTCTATGGCCTCTTATAAACGTCTGGAATAAAATCGCGCATCTACTTTCTACCTTTATTGATAAGTTAGATTTAGACCCGGATTTGATTTTAAATCACCCTAACCTTCCTTCAGTCTTGTCTTATGGTACTCTGGCTGCTTAAAAACTGTCCGGAGTATTGTTATCTATGCGAGCTTGCTTTCTTCTTCCCCTCTCCATTCCGCTTCATTAACTACTTCAGAAAGTATTTCAGCAAAGGAGAAAAGAGCAATGTTCAAATGGTTGCTATCAATTTTTCCCGCTCCAGTTAACCCGTACCCGATTAGCTCAGCTTCAGTTTTCATGACAGGAGTGTGCTAAATGATTCCCATTACTTCTGACCAAGTTTACGATTGGCATCCAGACCAGAGAGTTTATGTCTACAGTGCGGAGAAAAAATGCTTGCAACTGTGCCGAGTGATTGACTTGGATTTGTCTCCATTAGGCGATGCGCTACGCGCCCGCAAGCTACAAACTCGACTTCTGGAACCAGTAGACGACAACCTGCAACTCTGCCAACCAAAAGAACGAGAAATACCTCCTAACTGCGTCGGAGGTAGGCATTGTCCTTATCCTGGAGTTTGTTACCGTTTCGAGACTGAAAAACAAGATTATGAATGCACATTCGCATCTGACGACGATTATCTCACTGCTGATTGTTGGGAACCATAATCCAGATAACAAAGAGTGGAAATAACACCTGAAATACAAGCCATTCTCGATTTCCTGAATATTTTTGGAAAAGGCAGTACACCCGAAATTGCTTTCTGTACTCTAATCGAAGAATGGCGTGTAGAAATTGATCTCGAAGATATGGCAGATGAAGGTTGGGTAAGACTTTCAAACGATAGCAACGATAATACGATCGCAAAAATTGTTAATCACAGCAAGGAATATTAACCATGAATGACCAATTTTCGGCAGATTCAACACCAACAAGTAAGAATTCTGAACCTGGGTATCCTTGGATGAGTAGAGCTATCCCAGCATTGATGGTTGGTTTCGGTGCATTTTGCTACCAAACCGGGTATCAAGAAGCTCTGAAACAAACGCCTCCGACGATCGTCCAGGGCAGTCAAACAGTCAACACCACCACAGTTTATCAAATTGCTCCCTCAGTAGGCATTGGCAGCAACAACAACCGTCAAACAGTCGAGTAATCATCATGGTAAAAAGACTGACAAGCATGACTTATGATGAGCTTCAAGCTGAGCGCGATGCGAACGAATTGCTCAAAAATAAGCTGAAAGGTCAAATCGAACAGGTCACTGATACAAAGGTTTCTTTGAAGTTAACTCAAGAACTTTTGCAGCTCTCGAAACGTAATGAAAAACTGGCAGAACGACAAGTAGTTTTGATGCGTAAAGTTAAAAAACCAATAGAGATGTCCCTGCCTGAACTCGAAGCCGAAATCGGAAATAATAAAATTACCTTCGCCAAACTTGAAGATGATTTGAAATCCAGTGATTTTGATACCCGGTTCCAGGCAAGTCAAGAAATGCGGACTTTGGCAACGCGACATAAGGCATTATGTAGTCAACGAATCGCACTTTTATCTCATTCGATCGCCCTTCTGAAGGCAGAAATGAATGCGAAATCCTAAAGCAACTCTATTTCTTAGACACCAACGGCCACCTAAAAAACCTAAACCTAAGAGAAAAAGTGATTACGTCCCTGGGTTTAATTACATTTTTCAAGATGGCGATCTCTGCAAAGTTGGTTTGAGTGAAAGACCAAAAACACGCCGATATTTCCTGTCACAAGAATACGAAGCCAACTTACAAATTAGGGCGATCGTCTTCACCATGAACATGAGATTGACAGAAAAAATGATGCACAGAATCTTTGAGCGTAGCCACTATTTGCGAACTAAAGGATTAGATGGCTACACTGAATGGTTTCAAGTGAATCCTTGGAGAGTTTTAAGGATGCAAGTTACGTTATTTCTTCTCTGTTGGTTGGTCAACTTTGTTTACTTAGTTATTACAGTTTTGGTTTTGATGCTTTTTTGCTCTCTACTTTTTAGATAATTATGCTCAGAGAATTGCTGCAACTACTTCCGATTCTGTTCGTTTCTAAGCAGACGATCGCTCAGTTTTCGACAGAGCTGATCAATAAAGTTTACCAAAACTTTAATCATGATACTGAACATTTACTGCCAGGTTGCTATTTCTATGCAGGATTGCAAATTCAAGTCAAGCCTTTCTTTGCATATTCAACATTTTTGGGACAAGAACTCAATTACTGGGATTGGTTAGTTTATGACGGTTTTGGGCAAGTAGTGTTAAAAACTGGAGTCGCAGATACAAGAGATGATGCTGTTGCTCTAGCTCAAATTTGGGTAGTTGAATTTCTTGAGGGTAAAGTGCCTCATCACATTAATCAAGGTGATCAACGTGAGGAACAAATAGATGCTTGATTGGTTATTCGGAACAGCAAAAGTGGCGAATCAATATTCTCGAACAGTTTACGTTACCAGCAGCCGTCACCCAACCAAAGTTTTTACAGTTTACGGCGACACGGAAGTCTGCGCGATTCGGGCAATGAAAGAAGTTGAGCTTCAGCTCCCTAGACCGGAACCGGGAGAAACAGTTGAAATCAAAACTTATCTAGGACGGCAAGGGCAACGAAATGCGTAAGAATCTTAAACCAATACTGAGTCTGTTGCCAGATTCGATCGTCCTGTCATTCACCAAACAGTTGTTGATCTACCTAAAACTTAAAGGTGCAATCACAGAATGGGTAATAGATCCACCAATATCAGATGAATATGAGCATTGTGGATTGATTATTCGTTTGAGATGCTTTCACATTGATGGAGAGGAACGCTGGAGCGAACAATGGAATTGGTATGTCTACGACGGTATGTATCGGTTTCTTGATCAAGGCATGACCTATGACTCTGCTTCCTCCCTTTTAGCAGCTAAACAGTGGATTAACGATTTTATGGAGTATGAGGATGAAGAATCTGGTGAGGTAAGCAATAATGTTAGATAAAATCTTGAATTTGTTGTCAAACCGCACCGTCAGTAACCTAGCTATCAAACTCTTGCTTAATCTCCAAGCAAGAGGTGTTATAGAATCTGACTCTGATTCTGAGGAATATGAATATTTAGGCTTGGTAATCAAGCTTAAATGGCTTGACAAGAAAATGAATTGGTGCGTTTACGATCGACTCAAACAAGGAGTTTCCCACAATACAGAAACAGCTTTAGCTAATGCAAAAACCTGGATCGATAATCTCGATCCTAATGATTCAACACAATTTGATTAGGAAAAATAATGCAACAACAACTCGACCAAGAACAAGATGTATTTACCTACCTTCTGACAACCCTAGTTGGTGGCGCTCTTGATGAAGAAGGGGAGCAAATGTTAGGTGAGATTTACAATATCAGCACTGCTAACTTGAACCAACTCACTCCCCAAGGCTGGGCTGCGATCGGCGATCGGGCAATCCAAGCAAAATGGTTTCTTGACCACATCAGCGAAATCAAAGAAAAGTTCAAGTTACTCATTGACGCACAAATCTGTTTCCGTGAATTCCAAGGCTGGCTGATGGAAGCTGGCTATAAAGGTGCTGAGAAAATTAAGAAAGCTCAGATAGATGTTGCAGTTGCTCGGGCAAAATACGGCGCAACAGTTGAGCAGCAAGATTATCGGCTAACAAAAAATAAGGAACAATTTGCAGCAGAAACAGTACAAGAAAATCTTCTCTGGGACAACACAGTTATTGCAGCAATCGCTAAGAAAGTTGCCGAAGTTGATGCAGCCACTACAAGGATGCAAGGAAATCCAGAGTTGGCTGCTGAATTAGCAAAATGGAAAGAAGAGGAAACCAATATCTATAAGCAAGCTGCATACGGCTTGAAACACGGTACTCATGGCTTGAGTCATCCAGCTCTAAACCCTTCCTCTTCTTCTCAAGTCCAAATTAGTCAGTCCAATTTCTCTCAACCTCAATTTGTTTCAGCTTCAGGTTCAGCCACACGCTCAGCAACACAACGCTCAGCAACAGGTAGAGCGAAGGATTCCATCAATGTGGCGGTTAACTGGTCAGGCGATATGGCAGGCAAAGTTAATCGTGTTGCTTCGCAGATAAATCGTGGTTTTTCAAGATTTAGTAGTTTCTTCAGAGGTGGAAATTGATTATTCCTAAAGGTCAAGTTTTCAAAGTCGTCAGTTCGATCGATTACAAGAACGGCGCTGCTGCTACGACAAACACAGGCTGGGTAACGACAGATGACCATCAACCGGGGATAAAAGTACCCAACCCTTACGGATATTTAGTAGTTGCGGAAACTTCGGCAATACAGAATATCGAGATTTGCCCCAATTGTTGCCTCATGTACGGGAAAACCTACAACAAATGCACAAACCATCATGTTTCTGCCTAACTCTCCACAGCTACCGCAAAAGCCTCCTGTGCAACAACAGCCACAGGTAGAGTCGATTGTCTATAAACCATCCGCCGAACTGAAACACCTCAAAAATATCAACAACTGGCAATTTTTGATAGTGAATTTCTCGATCGGCATTGGCATCGCGAATGTGTTTCGGGTCTTTCCCTCACATCTTTTCTTGGGAGTTTTGGTCATTATCGGTGCTTCAGTCTGTTTGTGTGCTATTTCACCAGCCGATCGTGCCTACTCCGGTTTGTGGCGGACGGCCGGTGCAGCACTAGCTTTCGGAGGCATTTTAACCTTCTGGGATTTGTATTATCTCCCATTACTCACAAGTTAAGCTAAAAGCACTATTGTCAATGAGTAATTTTACTCATTTTTTATCTGTTGACCCAATTAAAATATGACTCCATTTGTTCCTTTATTATTGAAAAAAAATTGTTCGGGACTTCTTTGAGTTCCAGGGAAAGGAGAAATAATTAGCCTGACATGAGGTTTTCGTCGTCGCTTAACAATCCCTAAATCTTGATTTTTATCGGAGGCAAAATACTTAACTAGGTCAGAAGCTATTCCTTTTTGATAGGCAACCGAAAAATGATACATCCCCCGATAAATCATTTCTAAAGAAATACGTTCAAGTGGTACTCCTAATTCATCTGCAACCGCATCTCCTAAATCTACTAAAACCGCATAAAATAGCCAAGTAGCCCAGATTTGGAGCTTGATTCCGTTTAATGAACCTGTCCATAAATAACTAAGATTTAATAATCTTTTTACTGTACAAAATGCCTCTTCAATTCGCCAGCCTCTTTGATATAAATCTGCTACTACATAGGGGGGCAATATTTCTGGTTCTCGGACACTTGTCAGATAAGAACGCCAGGAAGTCTTGGAGCGAATCTGTACTAATCTTATAGTCAAAGCTGGTGTTTTTTTTGTGCCTGCACCTATTTTAATTATCTGGTCTTTGACATCATAAGTATTGGTTAATACCCGCTCCACTTGATAGGATGCACCTTTCTTTATTCGAGTGATAAATCCAATTTCTTGGTCGATGAGTTGTTGCCAAAAAGCGAAGTGATAGAAGCCTCGATCCAATAACAGCAAGGTTTTTGGCTTAACTATTTTTAGTAAATCTTCTTCCCAATGAGTATCTGCTTGTTTCGGATTTGTCCAAAACCAAATTTATAAAGGAAGATGAGTTACTAGGTCTATAATTACTCCCATTTTTCCGGCTAATTGACCAATTGGCACATCTGATAAACTTTGTAGCTTCTTAAATAATGCTTCTAATGTCGCAGCCCTCAGCTATCCAGATATTATCAAAGTTTTTTAAGGCAAATTGTACGCTATCTGGTAGTGGTCTTGATTTTCTTGTTAACCATTTTTGGCGAAACTGAGGCAATAATTCTTTAAATACTTTTTCAAATATAATTGCTGGAAAAGTTAAAAATCTTTGTGACAACGCTTGTTGGCTAATTTCTTGTGGCTGACACCATAAAAATCCTTCTCTATTTAATAATCTGGTTAATTCTGTTACTCCTGCTACGTCTCGCCATAAGAGACTTAATATTGCTGCCATCATTAATGGTAGTGTCAGAATCCTATCTCTTAAATTTAATTGGCGATAAAAAGTTTTTTGGGCAGCCATTGCTGGAATTAATAAATCTTCTAGGTGATTCGCTACCGCTTCATTTTCTACTTGGGGACGATTTTTTTTCTTTGCATGATCTCGGTTGATTCGTTTTTTGCGAGTCATAACTGGTTCAATTATGGCTAAACTGCTTGCCCGGTAAAGGTTTCATCCTATTTTACCTTTTTTGGTCTACCCCCTTGACAATTTGCACTTTTTCTTAACTTGTCACAAATGATTATCTCCTGACCTGGCAGCATGGTTTGGCGATCGCAGCTTTTGTCATTGTCGCCATGTGGATCATTGGTGCGGGTAGTAAATAATACTTCCATCCCGGCTGGTACGGTTGTATTCGCTTTAACCCAGCCGGGCATTGGGTATCAGTCACCGGGCACCGGGCATTGGGTATCAGGCACCGGGCACCGGGCATTGGGTATCAGGCACCGGGTATTGGGCATTGGGTATTGGGCATTGGGTATTGGGTAAAGGGTAAGGGGGGAAGAGTAATGAGTAACAGGGTAACGGTCGCGTCATTTTTCGGAGCATTTTGCTGTTTGGGGTTGGCATTGATGCCGCTTCCTTTCGATCGCTGGGTTGGAGTTAGGCAAGCCAGCTCTCTGGCTGCGATCGGCTGCGGATATTTCGGCTGGCACGACAGTCAGAAAAAAAAGGAACAACTCGAACGGCAAGAGCTTTGGGAATTTGAGCAGCGACTGAAACAGCTAGCCCTTGATGCTGCGGTTAATTCCGCGCTTACCGATGTCCTAGTTGAGGAGGTAGTGGTCAAAGAGAAGCTTCGGGCTAATGCCTCAGTTGAGGTCTACAAAGCCGAAACTCAGCAGAATTATGTCCGGGTCATGTCTCACGATCACCCTGAAATTCTTCAGCATCTTCTCAAAACTTCCCAACCCCCAATACCAGAATCAAAAACTGCTTCTGATTCTGAGCCAGAAACAGAAATAGAATCTGTTTCTGATTCTGTTGTTGATAGTGTGCCTGGTGGTGTGGCAAAAGAGAAAACAGCAGAAGAGAAGAGAGTGGAGTATATAGCTGCTGCCCGATCGACACTCTTGAAATTAATTCAGGAACATGAAGACGGATGGATCAGGGGGAACGCATCTTATTGAACACTGTTCATCAGTGATGAGTATATTTTAAGATAAATTCACCATTGTTAGAAGC
>NZ_JAUBRJ010000002.1:207269-274161 GCF_036701805.1 Microcoleus sp. N3A4 | reverse complement strand
GCAACTTACCTACGACACCTGGGCTGAGGATTTCAAAATACGATTGAATCAAGCTTTGGCCACTTGGTTGAACCAAGTTGGCTATGCAGCAGGTTTGTTACTCAAATCCTTACGAGATAAGGCTCAACAATGGTGGTATTTTCTCGATCACCCATCGGTGCCTCCGGATAATAATTTAGCAGAACGTTCTCTACGGCTAGCTGTCACGAAACGGAAAGTTTCTGGCGGTTCTCGTTCGATGAAGCGATTTGAGGAAACTGCTAATCTTCTCAGTGTCATCCAAACCTGTCGTTTTCAAGCTCGTTCAGTAATGGCTTTTTTCCGTGAGGCTATTTCTGCCCATTCTTGTGACTTGGCTCGGCCTGAGCTCATTCCCTTCTTTCAGACCTGAATCCTTACAACCTGAGATGTTGCACCCGTGTCAATCAGGGGCTTTTTCGCGGGTGGGGGAGGGTTTATTTCACCTGTCTGCAACTTTTAAAGCTGGCAGTTTTACCCGCCCCTACTTCCCTCGAATGGTGCAATATCTCACTTAAGCCGCATATTTGGCTCCTGTGCGATCGACATTTACGCGAATTTAAGACTTGCGTTCTCAACATTATGATCTTGGCTTTTTTGTCTACCCTTTGCAACATATTTTTAGAAATACAGCCTATTCCAGGTTTATGAAGTGTAGGGACAAAGGCTTTCGCCGTGTCTAACCGGGGCTCGAACGATAGGCGGGTGTACTTCATAAGCGTGGAATCTGCTGTATGACTTGTATGAGCTCAAATTTATGACTTTTATGAATTCAAAGTTATGAAAATATGAATTGACTTTGAGATTTGCTTGTTTAATCATGTTGACATCCGAGATATTATGGAGAAGATATTTTATGGCTTTACAAATAGACCCATCAGAAGTACCCCGCTTAGTTGGCGACAATACATCCGAATACGCTGATTTATCCGTCGTTAATTCCCGATTCGGAGGAGTAACTAATTTCCCTTCGGGAGTCTGGATGCTCGGAGGTGACGATACAGTCTTCGGCTCAACAATCGGCGATTTGATATTTGGCAATCAGAGAAATAGTAATCTGCAACCAGCGGTACAACAATACTAATTATCGATCGCTAGCTGCTGTTTCCAATTTCTCCCCAATCCTCGGTTCCGTACCATTTAACAGCCGCTGAATATTGCTCCGATGCCGCACAATTACAAATACCCCGCCCGCAATTCCAAACAATACATAAGCTAGTGGCTGATGTAAAGCAAACATCAATCCAGCCACGCTAATTGCCCCGATAATCGAACTCAAAGAGACAATTCGCGATACCGCAAATACGATTCCAAAAATTCCGAAAGTTCCCAAACCGACTGGCCAGTACAAACCGAGCAAAACTCCCAAACTCGTAGCCACAGATTTACCGCCGGTAAACCCCAGCCAGATTGATTTGCTGTGGCCCAAAATAGCAGAGAAACCAGCCAAAGTTGCCATCCAAGGGATGACAGTTGCAGTATTTTCTAAACCTGCGGCGGTTGCTAGCTGCTGGGTAAAAGTGAGAGAATAAATGTAGCGGATTAGGACGATCGCACTTACCCCCTTCAACACGTCAACCAGCAACACCCCCAACCCCGGCCACTTCCCCAAAGTCCTCAGTACGTTAGTCGCACCAGTCGAACCCGAACCAACCTCTCGAATATCAATTCCCAGCATCCATTTCCCCAAGGCGTACCCAGTCGGAATCGAGCCCAGCAGATAAGCTGCTATTAAAAGTCCTGCATTTAAACTCAACCACATATCCATAATAAATTACCTCATTCATTACTTTTGAGGACTTGCATTTCTCACTACAAACTTAACGATAGACTTGTAGGGTGCGTCAGACGGAGTTCTAGAATGATTATCGAGGGTTTCAGGTCTGACGCACCTTACTATATATGCCAGTTGTGCAAGTCCTGATTTACTCTTGAATAATTAGCAATTAGCAATTAGCAATTACCAATTACCAATTCAAAAATCTTTAGCCGTCGTCAAACTTTGCGGGTCAGAAGCAAAAGCCAGCCACATCGGAAATTGCAGCATTGACAAACTAATTAAATCCTCAGTTTCATCAATGACAATTAGCGGCAATTTGCCATCTTTCACCAGTCGATCGGCTTTTTGAGCCAAAGCCTCCGCCGACTCAAACATAATAATCCCCCTTTCCGGGCCAAAATCGCTGCGAGTAATGCCCAAACAGTCCTGCAAACCCCGGCGCCACTCTCCCAAACGTTCGGGACTGTTCGCGAGCACCAAAGTCCGCACCCGTCCACCGTAGACGCTTCTGAGTACAGAAATAATTGTCGAAGTAATCAAAATATTTTGCAAGCGCGAACCCATAGTCCGCAAAGCACCCCTTCCTCCTTGGGTGAAAAACCAATTAGAAACTCGTTCCGCGTGGATGGGTTCAAAAGTGCGGCGGAGTTGCCAGGGCGGGCCGTAGTAGTCGGGGAGAGTGCGATATTGATCGAGAGTGCGGCGAATTTGTTTGGCTTGTTCTTGAAATCCCTGTTCGGCAAATCTGGGATTTACCGGTGCTGAGGATTGAGAATCTTCAGCAGGAATTTGCTTGGGCGTCTCTTGCACCGTCGCTGTCAAATCTAAGAGTTCGGCGGTAGCGGCCAAATCCTGCAAACTGCCTACTAAATAGTCTTTGAAACCCTGGACTCGAATTGCTAAATCTTGGGAGACGCCGGCAAAAGTGGTACGCATTTCCTTTTGAATTCGATCGCGCCGGCGTTCGAGTTTTTCTACTTCGATTTGTAACGTTTGTTTGCGGTGATCTAATTGAATCAAGCCGTCTTGTACCAAACGCCCGATCGATGCTTGAGCCTCGCCCAACGCTTCTAAAGCCTTGGCTTTGTCGGCTTCCAAGGCGGCAATTCTTTCAGTCAAATTTTGTTCTTGCTGCTGCAATTCTTTGACTCGCTCTGCCAAATTTTGGGTAACATTTTCAGGGATGTCTGTTACCGTGTCTTCGGTTGCTGTTGGCTGGGAGTCTTTTGGAGGCTCGATTTGAGCGATCGGACTTTCTGATTCGCGATCGTCGGTGTTGAGCGGGATTTGGGCCTGGGCGCCTGCTTCGTCCACGAATTCGGCGATTTCGGCATCTTCCTCGCCCAGCGGTGGGTCTGTTTCTGGCGGGAGTTGGGCTTGCAGCTCATTTTCGTCGAGCCACAAATCCCGTGTTTGAGATAGAAGTTGGTACTCCGTCTCATTCACAGGCAAATTTGGTTCGCCGTCACCGCTTGGCGCGGCTGGTTGTGCTTGCGGTTGTTGGGTTGGAGATTCGTCTGAATTCATGGGAAATTGTGTTCGGCGTGGGGCACGGAAAAGTTAAAAATTTAAAATTAACAACTTTTTTAGTCTTGACGGGGACAGCGCTGTTCTAAGCAGGTCTGTAGCATTTTACGATCGAACAGAACCGGCAGAAAGTGAATGCTGTTAATTTCTTTGAAATAAAACAAAATCGGCACAGCGGGCCAAAATATCCGCCAATTTTGCCATTCTCGGTAAGGAAAGCGGCGAATTAACTTGGACATTCGATAAATGTCCAAATCTGTTGGGGTAAATTGCAGCCGGAGGGTGGCGGCTTGGTACATTAGAAACAAGCCGAACAGCGAAAGCGGCAAACTCGCCCACTTCTGCACGAACAGCAGCGGTAAGGCCGCCAGTACCAGGACTAGGGGAATCCCATAACTCGGAGCGAGTTCGATCGTACTTGTCGGCGCAGTCGAAGAGGCAGTTGTACTCACGGGTTTAAATCAAGGGTAGTAAACGAATGTTGCCAATTATTCATATTTTATCCGTTTCTTAGCTTACAAGCCTTTGAGTACGCTAGAGCCCGTCCCTTGAAACATCAGCCAAGTCATCAAAAAGTTAAAGACAAAAATAGCCAGCAAAGCTGTCACCACCGCCGTAGTAGTCGATTGACCGACGCCTTTTGCCCCGCCGGTGGTGGTCAAACCCCAGCTAGTGCCGATTACAGCAATCAAACCACCGAACACAAAAGCCTTAATTGCCGCGCTGCAAATATCCCAAAGACTCAGGAAATTGCGGACTGATTCTAAAAACACGCTTTGAGAGACGCCGTACATTGTCGTAGCAATGAGCAGTCCGCCGAGGATGCCGGTAACGAGAGACAAGATAGTTAAAATTGGCAGCATCAAGCAGCAAGCAAGGACGCGGGGAATGACTAAATAGTCGATCGGGTCTGTTCTGAGCATCAGCAGGGCATCTATCTGCTCTGTTACCTGCATCGTGCCGATTTCCGCCGCAAAAGCCGAACCTACCCGTCCCGTCACGATCACGGCTGTTAAGACGGGGCCTAGTTCGCGAGTCAAAGACAAAGCCAAAACGCCACCGACGACATTGCCGGCACCGAGGTTAATAAACTCCCTGGCTACCTGAATAGTAAATACCATGCCGACAAAACCCGCAGTCAGCAAAGCAATCAGCAGAGATTCCGGGCCGACTGCTGCCATTTGGTCGAGGGTGTTGCGGCGGTGAATTTTGCCCTTCAGCAAGTGCAGCATGACTTGGCCGCCCAATAAAATTGCTGCCAGCAACCGCTGACTCCACAAACTGAGGCTCGAAGATTTAGTGGTGCTCAAGGGGATTTCGAGTATAGAACAACTGCCAAAAATGAAATCTATCTACAAATCTTAAACAAGTTTTTTCTATAAGATTTAAGATTTCTGACAGAACCGGCCACTGAGGGCGATCGCTGCCTATCGTAGAAAAGGACAAGTTTTGTTTGCTTGTACCGTTCGGCAGTTTAGCTGAATTTACTGACTATTATGAGCATTTTCCCCAATTTTCTTCGCTCTCTACTGCTGACGAGCCTGTTGAGCTTTGTCGCCCCCTTATTCTTAATCGGCGCGGGATTGACTAGCTTTTCCTTGATCCGTCTTGTGCCTGCTCTCCAAGGGGTCGGTCGTTCTGGAGAAGACCTGATTTTGCAGTTCTTAGCTACTTTCGGCAGCGGCTGTCCCCTCCAGGGATTTTTAGTGATCGGTCTAACTTTTGGTTTGGTGGGTGCTTTGTTTGATACCTACGCTTCTTATCAGCATTCGCGGTGGAGTTAATCGAACCTTCGATTTTAAATTTTAGATGGGAATTCCTCGCTCGAATCTAAAATCTAAAATCGAAGGTTCGGGTTGGATCGGATACCCGCACCTGCAATGATTTAGCAGTACCGATCGCGAATGTTCGGAAATGCGATCGGCCTTTTTGCGGAAAACCGAATCCCCCAGTTTATCGAGCTGGAATATATTAAATACAGGTTGAATCAAGTTGTGCTCAACCTTTACAAACTTAAGACATTCGAGGTATCAGTTATGGCACTTATTCGTTGGGAACCTTTGCGGGAAATGGACTCCTTGCAGCGAGAAATGAATCGGTTGTTTGATAGCTTGACGCCAGCAACCGATCGCGCATCTAACGGTGTTGCTTTCGTACCCGCCGCCGAACTCGATGAAACTCCCGATGCCATCCACCTTAAATTAGAAGTTCCGGGCATCGAAGCTAAGGATTTGGACGTACAAGTAACCGCAGAAGCTGTTGCTATTAGCGGCGAACGCCGTCACGAAACTAAGAGTGAAGATAAAGGCATGACTCGCTCTGAGTTCCGCTACGGTTCGTTCCGCCGGGTGATTCCCCTACCCGCACGGGTTCAAAATGACAGCGTAGAAGCTGAGTACAAAAATGGAGTTTTGCACCTTAATTTGCCCAAAGCAGAAGCGGAAAAGAACCGCGTGGTTAAAGTTCAACTCGGCTAATAATCGTTAGCTAATTGATAGTAGGGCGTGCAGTGCGCGCCCTATTTGTTTTTCTAATTGGGAATTGAGAATTGGGAATTGGGAATTGGAAATTGGAAAAAAAGAAGAAATAAGAAAAGCAGAACATTTTCCTTCTTCCATCCATCCATCCGTTATATCGTTTCCGGTTGGATCGGAATTATATATTTGGATAGTCAGTGCGAGCGTCCATAGCGAACGATCCATGTCGTTCGCTATGGACGCTCGCACGCTCTGTATGATTCCGATTTAACCGGATTTGATATTAAATCCGTTACAGAATCCGTTGCCGAACTTTCTTCATCCCCTTCCCCAACTGTGCTAAACTCTAATCAGCAATGGTTGATGAGGAGACTTGCGTGCCGAGTCAGGGAGTTGGAGGCAATGGAATTGCATCGGAATTTGGAGACTTAACCGGAATGACTCGTCAAGAAGTCGATGATTTTTTGCGCGGACTGGGTGCAGAAATCAGACCTACTAGAGATGGTTATGTTGCATATAAATTTTTTGATAAGTCAACAGTAATGATCCGCCCTAACGGTGAAGTGATTAGAACGCCTGCACCGAAATATGGCTCAGATGGAAGAAATATTAACAAAGGTTTGCGTCTCGATCGAGATGGTCGTTTATTGCGGACGCTAGACGAATTTGGTAATTTAATTCTAGGTACTCACAATACGGGAGAAAAATTAAATGAGTGATTGGAAGGATGACTATAACTTGCTTGGATTGGGTGGTCTCACATCTTTAATCACAAAGGTCAAGGTATCTTTATGGGGAAACGAAGTATTAATCGAATGCGTTTACAATCCAGAAGAAAGATTGCCTTATCTGCTGACATTTAAAGACTGTCGCAATATCAGTTGGACTGTACACGATGAAGACGAAGTTGGCGAACCAGAAGCTGAATTTTTCGGAATTGCTTTGGGCGAGCCGGAACACCGCAAGCCTGCGGTGATTACTACAGACATTTTTGAAATTTCTATTTTGTACGGCAGTTTGAGGATTCACAAGGGAGAAAAATTAAATTCTGAAGATTTAGAAACAGAGGTTTTGGTATCACAAGCGCAAGCAGTCTTGTAGTAATTTCGATTTGAGCTTTTAGATTTGAGATTAAAGCAGTGGGAATGAGTTGATAAACAGAGGTTTTGGTATCACAAGCGTATTGCGTAGCTACTTGCACAAGGTAATGTGCTAAACTCGAAGAGGCAATGGTTGGTGAGGAGACTTGCGTGCCGAGTCAGGGAGTTGGAGGCAATGGAATTGCATCGGAATTTGGAGACTTAACTGGAATGACTCGTCAAGAAGTCGATGATTTTTTGCGCGGACTGGGTGCAGAAATCAGAACTACTGAAGGGGGTTATCTTGAATACGAATTTGCCGATCGTTCGCGAGTCAATATCCGTCCTGATGGTGAAGTTGTACGCACCCCAGCTCCCAGATACGGTTCAGATGGCCGAAAAATAAACAAAGGTTTGCGTCTTGACAAAGATGGCAGCTTGGTCATTCGATTTTAGATTTTAGATTTTGGATTTTGGATTGACCCCAGGGATAAATTCGGGGGCTTGAGGATTTTAGATTTTAGATTTTGGATTGATTCCACGGATAAATCGCGTGGCGGGTACCATCAAGAAATTCTTGGTCAAAACACGCGATGAATTTGGCAATAAGATTCCTGGGACGCACAATACTGGAGAAAAAGTGAGTAATTAATATGCCCGATGACTACAACTTGCTTAATTTAGGTGGACTTACATCCCTAGTTAAAAATGTCAATGTGTCTTTGTGGGGGAATGAAATTTTATTTGAATGTATCTACGATCCGACAGGCGATCGCTCGCCTTATACCCTAGTATTTCATGACTGCCGAGACATTAGTTGGGAGGTTTTCCATCCTGAAGATGTCAAAGATCCTGAAGCTGATTTGATTGGCTTTCATTTAGGTGAAGACGCGCACCGTCAAGCCGCTTTAATTCATACGGACATTTTTGAAATTTCAATTTTGTACGGCAGTTTTAGGATTCACAAGGGAGAAAACCTAAATGCTGAAGTAGCAGATTTAGAAACAGAGGTTTTGGTATCACAATCGCCAGCAGTCTTGTAGCAATCTCGATTTGAGATATGAAATTAGAGATTAAAGAATTGGGAATAACTTAAGAAACAGAGGTTTTGGTATCACAAGCGCATTGCATACCTACTGCAAAAGGTAATGTGCTAAACTCGAATAGGCAATGGTTTGTGAGGAGACTTGTGTGCCGAGTCAGGGAGTTGGAGGCAATGGAATTGCATCTGAATTTGGAGACTTAACCGGAATGACTCGCCAAGAAGTCGATGACTTTTTGCGCGGGCTGGGTGCTAAGGTAAAAAGTTCTTCAGGAAATTATGTTGAATACAAATTTTCTGACAGGTCAAAAGTCATAATCCGCACTAATAGTGAAGTTGTTCGCCTGCCAGCACCCCGATATGGCTCAGATGGTAGAAGAATAAACTGGGGTTTGCGTCTTGACAAAGATGGTAGCGTACTCCAAACACGCGATGAATTTGGCAATCAGATTCCTGATACGCACATTACTGGAGAAAAAGTGAGTAATTAATATGCCTGATGACTACAACTTGCTTAATTTAGGTGGACTTACATCCCTCATCACAAATGTCAATGTGTCTTTGTGGGGGAATGAAGTATTACTGGAATGTATCTACGATCCTACAGGCGATCGATTGCCTTACTCTTTAGTTTTTCAAGACTGCCGAGAAATTATGTGGGAGGTGCATGATGAAGAGGAAGTAAAAGAACCATTAGCTGATTTGATTGGCTTTCATTTGGGTGAGGACGCGCACCGGACAGCGGCTTTAATTCATACGGACATTTTTGAAATTTCAATTTTGTACGGCAGTTTTAGCATTCACAAGGGAGAAAACCTAAATGCTGAAGTAGCAGATTTAGAAACAGAGATTTTGGTATCACAATCGCCAGCAGTCTTGTAGCAATTTAAAAGCACCGCGCCGTTAAATTGCCAAGCGGTTAGTAATATTATATCTGGTAAAATAACTATTATTAGGTTGGTAGTGAGGACGGAGAGTCCTCACTACAAAAGAATTACCAATTTTTTTAAAAAGATAGTAGGTATTGTTGACCGCCTCAGTTTACGATACTGAATAGAACATTTTTTCCCAGATGAGGTAAAACACAATGCCTGATATTGTTGATATTGCTGTAGGTGCGGGTTCGTTCCAAACCCTGGTAACGGCGGTGCAAGTAGCTAATTTAGTGGACGCGCTCAAAAGTCCGGGCCCTTTTACTGTCTTTGCACCCACTGACGATGCTTTTGCGAAATTGCCGCCGGGAACTGTCACAACGCTAGTGCAGAACGTTCCCCAACTTACCAGGATTTTGATGTTTCATGTCGTCTCGGGCAAGTTTATGAAAGCTGATTTGGCAAAACTCGGTTTTGTTACTTCCTTGGAAGGTTCGCCGATTAAAATTGATTGTTCTGACGGTTTTGAGGTGAAAAATGCTACAGTTGTCGCTGCGGATATCGAAGCTGATAACGGTGTCATCCATGTAATCGATAACGTGATTTTAATGGGGTAGTTTCACCATCCCTCGATTTTTAATTTTCGATGTTCGATTGACTCAACACATGAATTTGAGGGTTTGAACTTTGGTCTAAAATTTTTTGAGTTCGATCGCGTAAGTCGGATCTTGCATCTGTGTTTGGGTGTGAGCTTAAGTGTCGCAGCGGGAGCGAGAGCTTGCATTGAGCAGTGTCTCTTTGCTCCCGATCGCGCCCTTGTTTTTTAGCGGTTGAAGGTAATATCAATATCAAAAAGTTGTCTTTTGGCCGCATATCTTTTAAAATCATTGTTTACAAAAGTTTGAAAATCAATAATTATAATATAAGCAAACCAGTGTGGTGAGCACTATGCAAATCCTAGCCGTCAACCTCAAAGCAAAAGTCCGCCAGGGGACCTTGGAACTGCAAGTTCTCAACGAACTTACGGAGAAAGTACAACTCGCCGCTGGCGCTGATGAAATTTGGTCTGCGTGTCTGGCACATCTCGATCGCCTGATTCCTGGCGCGGCGATCGCAATTTTGACGCCACCGGACGATCGACTATACCTGCAACACTTACAGCCCTTAACTGCTAGCGCCAGAGCCGAAATAGAAGGGCGCTTGCAAGCAGCTCGCGCGGAATGGCTCGCCGGCAATCGGGACTGGGCGCACAACATCGCTCCGCCACCAATTGCTCAGTTTCAGTCGGTCTTGATGGCACCAGCCAACCCGGATGAAAGTGAAGAATTGTTGGGAGTATTTTTCATTGGTGCAGAGCAGACAAATGCTTTTAATTTGGAACACCTTTGTTTGCTTCACACTGTCGGTCAACTTTGTGCCAAATCGTTAATTAACTTAGCAGCTAAAACGACCACTTTCAAGGGGAAAACTAAAAATATTTTTGCTCTCGATTCGGAAAGTCAAGAACTATTGTTGCGGGCTTTAATGGAAGGTGCGCCGGACAGAGTTTTTGCGAAAGATAAAAATTTTAGATACATTTTTGTCAATCAAAGTTTTGCTGAATATTTGGGAAAAAATGTTGAGGAAATTATCGGGAAAGATGATATTGAATTAGGGTTTTCATCCGAATTAGTATTTGGCGATCGCAACGGCCGGGTTAGGGGCATCCGCGAGGAGGATCGAGCTGTGCTGGCTGGGGAGATTGTTCGCAATCCCTACCAGGCGATCGCCTTTGAAGGGGGAAAACAGCACGTCTTTGACACGCGAAAACTCCCGCTGTGCGATGCCGAGGGCAATATATTTGCGGTTTTGGGTTTTTCTCGGGAGATTGCTCAATTGCAGGCCGCAGATGAAGCCAGGAATCAAAGCCAAGCCAAACTGCAAAAAATTACTGCTAGCGTACCGGGTACTGTATATCAAATTGACTTGCATCCAGACGGCTCGATGGCCTTCTCGTTTGTGAGCGCCGGCTGCCGAGAATTGTATGAAATAGAACCAGAGGCTGTTCAGGAGGACATTAATGTAATTGTTGACATGATTCATCCCGAAGATCGAGATGATTTTCTGAACTCTGTGAGGCTTTCTGCTGAAAATTTGCAGCCTTGGCGGTGGGAAGGAAGAATTGTCACTCCGTCGGGAAAACTTAAATGGGTGCAAGGAGCTTCCCAGCCAGAATTGCAAGCATCGGGGGAGATAGTTTACTACGGCTTGTTCACGGATATTAGCGCCCGGAAACAAGCTGAGTTGAAGCTGCAACTTTATCAACAAATCTTTTTGAAATCCAACGATGCGATCGCCATTTTAGACCCCCAAGGCTATTACTTAGAAACAAATCAAGCTCACACGGCTTTGCTGGGTTACAGTTCGTCGAAATTGTGGGGAAAAACCCCTGCAAATCAGATGGGAGAACAGGCATTTGCGTCGGTACTGCAAAGCTTGGCAGAAACTGGAAGTTACCGAGGCGAAATGACCTGTATTAAGGCTTTGCAAGGGGGAACAGTTGAGGTGGAGCTTTCGGCTTTTGCTGTTCTCAATGATGCTGGGGATGTAGTTTGTTACGTAATCGTCAAAAGGGACATCACCGAACGCAAGCGAGCTGAGCAAAAATTAAAACTTTACCGAGAAATATTTTTAAACTCCAACGATGCGATCGTCATTATCGATGCTGACGGGTTTTTCCTCGAACAAAATCGCGCTCACCAATCGCTTCTAGAATACACAGACGCGGAATTACAAGCAGAAGCGTCGCCGCTGGTTGCGGGGGAGCGGTTTCCGACAATTGCTAAAAGTTTAGCGAAAACTGGAACTTTTCGGGGCGAAATTACTAACTCTACTAAAAACGGTCGCACGCTGGCGATCGACGTTGCGGCATACTCTGTGATTAACAACGCCAACGATGTAATTTGTCACGTCTGCGTCAAGCGCGACATTACCGAACGCAAAAAAGGAGAAGAAGAACGGCAAAAATTTGTGTCGCTGATTGAAAACAGCAGCGATTTTATCGGTATGGCTACCCTAAAAGGCAAAACGCTTTTTGTCAACGAAGCCGGACGAAAACTGGTGGGTGTAGAGAATGTTTCGGCAGTGTTTTATGCAGAAATATGGGATTATATCGGCCCTACTTTTAAACAGAAATTCAGTGAAGAGATTTTGCCAAAAATTATCAGTCAGGGCCAGTGGCAAGGAGAATGTCAAATGCAGCACTTGGGCAGCGGAAAAGGCATTGATGTTGTGATGAATGCTTTTCTGGTCAAGCACCCTCAAACCAGCAAACCGCTGTGCTTTGCTGCGGTAATTCGCGATGTCACCGAACGCAAGCAAGCTGAGAGAATGCTGCGGGAACAAGCAGAACAAGAACGGCTGGTTTCGGCGATCGCCCAGCGAGTCCGGCAGTCTCTCAACCTCACTCAAACTTTGGGCACTGCCGTACAAGAAGTGCGACAGTTGCTGGCAACTGACCGCGCGGTAATTTATCGTTTTGATTCCGAGGAAACAGCGAGTGTTGTTGTGGAATCTGTAGGGGATGATTGGATTCCGTTGCTGGGCATAAAAGTTCCAGAAATATCTTTTGGCGAAAATTATCTATCGCTATACCGCGCCGGAAAAATTCAAGCAAGGGCAGATATTTATACGGCCAGTTTGACCGACATCCACCGAGATTTCCTGGTTAGTTTCCAGGTAAGAGCTAATTTAGTTGTACCAATTTTTATCGGCGATGAAAGTCAGGAGTTGGCAACAGAATATTCGCCGGAAACTCCCAGAATTGAGTCGGCGATGGGGAGTTTGGAAGCGAGTAAAAATCGATTGTGGGGATTGCTGGTTGCCCACCAGTGCAGCGGCCCGCGCGCTTGGACTGATTCCGAAATGGATTTGCTCGGAAGGTTGAGCGTGCAGTTGGCGATCGCCATTCAGCAATCTACTCTTTTTGAACAAGCACAGCAGGCCCGAGAAGTAGCCCTGGAAGCGTCTCGAATGAAGTCGCTATTTTTAGCAAATATGAGTCACGAAATCCGTACTCCGATGAATGGAGTGATGGGGATGACCGATTTGCTGCTGAAAACGAATCTGACTCCCGAACAGATCGACTTTGTGCAGACGCTGAAACTCAGCGGCCAAAATTTGCTGTCCATCATTAACGATATTCTGGATCTGTCCAAACTGGAAGCAGGAGAAATGCGCTTAGAAACGATCGAATTTAACCTCAGTATCTGTCTGGATGAAGTGCTGGATTTGTTGGCAAGTCCCGCACAAGAAAAAGGTATAGAAGTGGTGGCGCTGATTGACAGCGACGTGCCGCTGCAAATTAGAGGCGATGCAGCCAGGTTGCGACAAATACTCACTAATTTGATCAACAATGCTATTAAGTTTACCGAAGCAGGAGAAGTGGTAATTGAGGTTTCTCATGGCAGGAATCCGGGGTTGTTGGCAGCCAGCGACGACCAGAAAAGTTTAGATGATATCCAACCTTTAAAAAACGGCAGCGGCTCGATGTTTCTGCTTTTTAAAGTCACAGATACAGGAATCGGAATTGCGCCAGAAGACCAAAAAAAGCTGTTTCAATCTTTTACTCAAGTTGATGCTTCTACGACAAGAAAATACGGTGGCACAGGTTTGGGTTTGGCTATTTCTAAGCAGTTGGTGGAGTTAATCGGTGGTCAAATCGGTGTGGAAAGTACCCCTGGCAGAGGCTCGACTTTTTGGTTTACTGTGCCGACAGTCGAGGAAAATTTAACTGCTGCAGGGACAGCGTGCGAAGTGAATTTGGAAACGGTGCTGGCGGGGCGAAAAATGTTAGTTGCCAGCGACAAGCCGACAGTGCGAAAAGTGTTAGCGAGAATGGCTGTTGTTTGGGGAATGGAGGTTGAGGAGGTTGAGAACGGTTGGATGGCGATCGCATCTCTGTACAAAGCTGTCAGCGTTAATTGCCCTTACGATATCGTTTTGGTTGATATTCAGTTGCCGGAAATGGTGGCGGGAAGTCTGGAACGCTTGATGGTTTCTGAGCCGGCAATGCAGCAGACAAAGTGGGTGGTGCTGACTTCAATGACTCAGGTTGCAGAGGCGAAACGCTTGGTAGATATCGGTTTTAGCGGCTATTTAACTAAACCTGTTAAGGCTCATCGGCTGTTTGATTGTTTGGTAAATGCGATCGCCCCGAGTACGCCGATTGATGAGCCGCTGGCAAATCCAACGTCCAATCGAGCCTCAGCTATTGACAACCGGGAGTTAGCGAGTTTAAAGATTTTGTTAGTTGAAGATACTCCAATCAATCAAAAAGTTGGTCTGAATCAACTCAGAGTTTTGGGATGCGCGGCGGATGTTGCGAATAACGGCGCAGAGGCGCTATCTATGGTTGCTCAGAAAAAATATGACATTGTGTTGATGGACTGTCAGATGCCGGTTTTGGACGGTTACGAAGCTACGCTGGAATTGCGCCGCTTGGAAGCCGCAGGCGCTGTGGCTGACAAGATGGAGCCGCATCAAAAGACGGTGGTGATTGCAATGACGGCGAATGCTTTGAAGGGCGATCGCGAAAAGTGTCTGGCGGCGGGCATGGACGATTATATTAGCAAACCTATTTCGATCGAAAAGTTAAAATCTGTACTAGAAAATTGGTCGGCACAGTTAAAAATTGAAACTCCCAATTTTAATGGCGAGGAACTTAAAAACTCTGAGCCCGATATCGAATCTGTAGTCGATATGGCACGTTTGCACGAAATTGCCGGCGCTGATTTAGAGTTTGAGCGGGAAATACTGCAAGCTTTTGTGGTGGATACTCCCAGTTATTTAGAAGCTGCTAAGGGGGCGATCGCCTCGGGAGATATGGAAACACTGGCCCGCCGCGCTCATCAAATTAAAGGTGTCAGCGCTACGGCGGCGGTGCGGTTAATGCCCGAGATGGCAGATCGGCTTCAAAGTCTGGCAGAATCAAATGATTTGGAGGGGGCGACGAAAATCATTGCTGAATTAGAAATAATTCTGGCGGAGGTTCAAAAGTTGGTGGCTGCTGAGTAATCAATTTTCTTTTAAACCGGGCGGGAGTACGATCGCGCACAGCTTCTGGCAGCCCCCGCGATCGCTCGCGTGTAAAGATTTTTAATTTTTTATCAAGATGTTTATCTCAATGTGACGAAATTGGGAACTCTTATAACATCTTGTGTGTTGTAGCTTATGACACTACTACATTAAGTTATTGTGGTCAAATATAAAATAATCATTAAGCCGATCGCCCTGAGTGTGCTTTTCGTCGATCGGCTTGAGACACCAAGACCAGCTTTTCGCTATGCCAGCCCATTAAGTGCGTATTTACGCTCCAGGAGGTTTTTATGACTCCAGTCATGTTACGTCAACTCTGGTCGTTAATTGAGACCACCCAAGCCACTCTGTTAGTAAATTTGGACGATGCCACCCTGGTACAGTGGCTGCTGAAGCAGTTAAAGACCAACTCTGGGCTTAATGGCAAAGAAGCAGATTTGTTGAACGAGTACATCGAGTCTCGGCTGTCCCTAATCCGCGATTTAGCTGAGCAGCGCCTAGCACCAGAGGTACTGTGAGCGCATTCAATCAAAATCGGATCGATAGTCAAGGGCGATCGCTCGCGGTGGGCAAAAATAGCAGAAAAGAAACCCGGTTTCAAGGATAAATCTTGGGTTTGAGGGCGAGGCCTTCAGCCAGAAACCGGATTTCTAGCTCTCCGCGGCTTGCTCAAAAAAAAACAGGCGGGTAGTCGGTGCAGTTGGCACCATGCAGAATGGCTAATTTGAAGCCGCCAGCTTTTGTGCGCTGCCGATCGCAACAGTTCTCGACAGCTACAAGGTAGGATTGTCAGGAAAGCGTTCTATTAAAATCTATGCGTAAATGGGGATTTCTGCTGCTAGCAAGCGTGTTATTTGCCGCACCGTTGGCATCTTGTAGGGATCGATCGGCACAAATCGGACAAACAGGAGCAACAACTACTGCAGAAGGCAAATCGCAACAAGGTTCGAGCCGGATCGATACAATTGTCAGCCGCGGCAAACTGATTTGCGGCGTCAGCGGCGAACTGCCGGGTTTTAGCTTTGTAGACGAAAAAGGCAAATATTCGGGACTGGATGTGGATGTGTGCAGGGCTGTCGCGGCGGCAATATTTGACGATCCCGAAAAAGTCGAATACCGAAAGCTCAACGCCAAAGATAGATTTACAGTTTTGCAGGCCGGAGAAATCGATATTCTCAGCCGAAATACCACCTACACGGCGAGTCGCGACAGCACTACCGGACTGGAATTTGCCCCGGTGATCTTTTATGACTCTCAAAGCATCATGGTCAAAAAAGACAGCGGCATCAAAAGTTTAAAAGATTTTGCGGGCAAATCTATCTGCGTGCAAACAGGTACGAGCACCGAACAAAATTTGTCCGATCAAATGCGAAAATTAGGAGTTAAATACACTCCTGTCGTGTTTGAAGATGTGAATACTACCTTTGCTACCTATCAAGAAGGTCGCTGTCAAGGTGTTACTGCCGATCGATCGCAACTCGTTTCCAAGCGCACAACTCTGCCGAATTCCGATAACAATGTTGTTTTGCCGGTCGTGATGTCAAAAGAACCGTTAGCCCCAGCCGTGAAAAGCGGCGATTATAAATGGTCGGATGCAGTGAGATGGATCGTTTTTGCGACGTTTGAAGCTGAAGATTTGGGAATTAATTCGGGAAATGTAGACCAAACTGTGGCAAGCACTACAGACCCGAACGTCAAACGTTTGCTAGGAACAGAAGGAGATTTAGGTAAAGGTTTCGGACTCCCGAACGATTTCGCACTCCGCGTTGTTAAGAAAGTGGGGAATTACGGGGAAATGTACGATCGCAACCTCGGCCCCAAAAGTACACTCAAGTTAGAACGGGGTCAAAACAGACTCTGGAAAGATGGCGGTTTGCTTTACTCGCCGCCGTTCCGCTAATTTTTGTTAGTCATTAGTCATTAGTCATTAGTCATTAGTCGTTAGTCATTAGTTATTAGTCATCAGTCATCAGTTATTAGTCATTAGTCAGTTTTTGTTGTAAGCTGTTGAGTATCTAAATTGTATTTTTGGGAGGTCAGACACCCTCCCCACCAGAAAAATTTCATCCAACTTGACTCTAAGATTTAGATGCGCCTGGGCTTACTAACTGATGACCGATGACTGATGACTGATGACTAATAACTAATAACTAATAACTAATAACTAATAACCAATAACCAATAACCAATAACCAATAACCAATAACTAATAACTAATAACTAATAACTAATAACAATGATTAAACTGCTGCGGGACGATCGCTTCTGGAAAATTGCCGGACAGGCGATATTCGTAATTTTAGTAATCACTGTCATCGCGATTCTCTGGGACAATCTCAGTGCCAATTACGCGCAATTGGGGATTGCCTTTGGATTTGACTTTCTCAACTCCCAAGCATCCTTTGATATCGGCGAAAGTGTCATTCCCTACAGTCCCGAAAACAGTTACAGACAAGCTTATTTTGTCGGTTTAATCAACTCGCTGCGGGTGATGGGTATCGGCATTATTTTCGCAACAGTTGCGGGTTTGACTGTAGGAATTGCGCGCCTTTCCGACAATTGGCTGCTGCGGAGTTTGGCTGGTTTGTACGTAGAAATTCTGCGAAATACGCCTTTATTGCTGCAATTATTTTTCTGGTATTTTGCAGTTTTCATTTCCCTGCCAAAAGTGGAAGACAATCAGCAGATGAGAGGGCCTATTTACTTGACAAATCGCGGCATTGCTGTACCTTGGCCGGTGGCTTTGCCCGGTTTTGAGATTTGGTTGATTTTGCTAACTATCGGAGTTTTGGCTGCAGCGGGGCTGTGGCAGTGGCGGGCGCGGGTGATGTTGGAAGAAGCTAAGCCGGGAAGACAGTTGTTTTGGGCTCTAGGTGCGATCGTCCTGAGTGCAATTTTAGCTTTGATTATTACCAAAAATCTGCCTTTTCGCCTAGATTTCCCCCGCTTGACACCAGAATTGCAACTCGAAGGAGGATTAAAATTAACTCCAGAATTTGCAGCCTTGGTTACAGGACTTAGCTTGTATACTGGCAGTTACATTGCCGAAATTGTGCGGGCCGGAATTCAATCAGTATCGAGAGGCCAGTGGGAAGCGGGAAAGTCTTTGGGACTGAAGTCTGGAACAATGATGCGGATGGTAATTTTGCCGCAAGCTTTGCGGGTAATTGTGCCGCCTTTAACCAGTCAGTATCTGAATTTAGCTAAGAATTCGAGTTTAGCGGTTGCGGTTGCTTATCCCGACGTTTATTTTGTGGTGGGATCTCCGACGTTGAATCAGACCGGTCGGGCGATCGAAGCAATGATAATTATCATGGTAACATATCTAACAATTAGTTTGATAGTTTCTCTGTTCATGAATTGGTACAATCAAACCGTACAAATCAAGGAAAGGTAAAGACTTTAAATTTAACCAAATTTACTGGGAATCAAAGGATAGCGCATAAAGTGGCATACAGTGACTTTAGCTTAGACAGAGGAACGAAACTTGTTAGTTGACTATTAAGCAATAATAAATAAGTCACAACTATCTTTGGCTTGTTAGTATCAAATTTAAGGAGAATCAAATGACACAAGAATTAATCGATCTTAGAACTAGCATATTGGAAGGAAGGTATACAGATGCTTTGGCAATAGTCGATGAGTTAGATGGAATGAGCAAACAGGCAATTTTGCGACAAATCCAATCTTTTTTAAATGTTTTGCTGATTCACTTGATTAAAAATCAAGTTGAACAGCGATTAACTGGTTCTTGGGCAAGTTCGATTCGCAATTCAATCAGAGAAATTAAGAAGGCAAATATTAAAGATAATAAAACATCTTATTACATCAATTCTGATGAATGGGAGAGTTTTATAGAGGAGGAGGTGATTGAGGATGCTATTGCAGAGGCTGCGGAGGAAGTATTGAATGGTTTTTATACTCAATTTCAACTTGCAGAAATGATGGATAGAAACCTGATTATTCAAACTGCTGTGAGGTTATTGAACTTGACTTATATCCATTCCGCCAAAGATTTACCCGCAGTGTTAGCCCAGCATTTAAGTCAGTTACCAGGTGGAGAAGATTGGATAAATCGGCGAAAATAAGTAGAATTTTTTTTAGCCTTGGCGATTGGAAATCGCGTCTACACAAACAAAACCCACTCCAAGCGGGTTAATAAAATAACTGGTTGTTACTCTACGTCATAGGATTGAAAACTGCTATATGGAAACTGTCCCCATATTACCGCCCCCAGCCACCGAATCGCCTACCCCTTGGAATTGGGCGCGCAAAAATTTATTTAGTACCTGGTACAACAGCATTCTGACAGTAGTTTGCCTAATTATCGCCTTCCAAACTATTAAAGGAATTATCGTTTGGGCGACAACAAAAGCTCAATGGCGCGTGTTAGAAGCTAACTTGCCACTATTTTTCGCCGGCAGATTTCCCAGCGATTCTTACTGGCGACTGTGGATAGTAACGGCTATAATTGCTTTGTTGGGAGGATTAACTTGGGGAAACATTCAGCGGCAAGAACGTCTTTGGAATCCGCCTTTACTAATTATACTCGGTGCTGCGGTTGTGGGTGCGGTCATTTCGCCGATCGACCTAACCTCTCGCCTCTACCTCTTAGGAATTATTATCGCAGCCGCCGCCAGCTATGTCATCGGAAGACAAATTAACCCTAAAATAATGGGTTGGATGCCCGCAGTTTGGGCTCTTTCCTTCCCCATAATTTTGTGGCTAATTAAAGGCGGGTTGGGTTTGGCCGAAGTATCAACAAATGATTGGGGCGGTTTAGTGCTGACGCTGTTTTTAGCAGTTATTAGTATTGTGCTTTCCTTTCCTTTAGGAGTATTGCTCGCCCTCGGAAGACAAAGTTCTTTGCCAGTTGTCAAACTGTTATCAACATTATACATTGAAATTATTCGCGGTTTACCATTAATTGGCATTTTGTTTTTAGGTCAAGTGATGCTGCAATTATTCTTGCCGCCAGAATATCCTAAATTAGATAGAGTCATTAGAGCCATTGCTGGATTAACGTTATTTAGTGCTGCATACTTGGCGGAAAACGTGCGCGGTGGCTTGCAGGCCGTGCCCAGAGGACAAATAGAAGCAGCTAGGTCGATCGGGCTAAATACACCCCTACTCACAATTCTCATTGTACTGCCTCAAGCACTGCGAATAGTCATTCCTGCGATCGGCGGTCAATTCATCGGATTATTCATGGATACTTCCCTGCTATCTCTATTCGGAATGTTAGAATTAATCGGAATATCCCGCCTAGTTTTAGCAAATTCATCCTATATCGGCAGGTACGCCGAAGTTTACATATTCGTCGGCATCATTTATTGGGTATTTTGCTACTCAATGTCATTAGCCAGCCGCAAAATCGAGCGAAGTTTAGAAGTAGGTCAAAGGTAAAAAAAATCTGCGTTCATCCGCGTTCGTTCATCAGCGGTTTAAAAACAAAAAAATATGGAAACTAAAACCACAATCCCAGAACAAGTAATCGTAGCAGAAAACGTCCACAAATGGTACGGACAATTTCACGTACTGCGCGGCGTCAGCATGACCGTAAACCGGGGCGAAGTCGTTGTCGTGATGGGGCCCTCCGGTTCAGGTAAATCGACATTTATTCGCACGTTCAACGCATTAGAAGAATACCAACAAGGTAAAATTACGATCGACGGCATCGAACTTTCCCACGACTTACGCAACATCGAGACAATTCGCCGCGAAGTAGGAATGGTGTTTCAGCAATTCAACCTGTTTCCCCACTTATCAGTTTTGCAAAATGTCATGCTAGCACCAGTATGGGTGCGCCGCTGGCCGAAGAAAAAAGCTGAAGAAGTGGCGATGCAACTATTAGAAAGAGTGGGAATTTTGGAACAAGCACAAAAATATCCCGGACAGTTGTCTGGGGGACAGCAGCAGCGGGTCGCTATTGCACGTTCTCTGGCCATGCAGCCTAAAATCATGTTATTTGATGAACCGACATCAGCGTTAGACCCGGAGATGGTGCGGGAAGTTTTAGATGTAATGCGAAATTTGGCTCAAACAGGAATTACAATGGTGGTGGTAACTCACGAAGTCGGGTTTGCGCGCGAAGTTGCCGATCGCATTGTATTGATGGATGGCGGCGTTTTAGTTGAAGAAGCGAAGCCGGAAGAATTTTTTCAGAATCCGAAGGAAGAACGCACCCGCAAGTTTTTATCTCAGATATTGTGAAGTAAAAATATGATAAAATGCCCAGCAATCCACAAGTTTCTGACGAAGAAATCTATCAGCAGATAGGATCGATCGTAAATAATTTTAAGCTCTTGCAGTGTGCCGAATGTGCTGAAGCTATTAAAAATTGGCTAAAAGCTAACGCCATTAGCGGGACTCATCTTCAACTCAAGTTGGTAGGACGAGGGTATTTTATTGTGAGTCAACGTTGGGAAAAAGGTAGAACACCGATTACTCAGAATGGCACACACTACGGGATTGAAGTTCGTCGCAAAGTGTTTGATAATTTGTCAACAACCGGGCTGACTAGAGAAGAATGGATAAAAGACTTTGACTGTCCGAGCGGTCAGTTTATTATCGAAGAAATTGAGAGCTTTTAATTGTAAAATTTTACTAACGGTTAATAAATAATGACTAAATTTTACGAATTACTCAACCGCATTCAAAAGAAACCGGCAATGTACATCGGTTCCCGTTCTATCAGCAACTTATTTATGTTCTTGTGCGGCTATCAACACGCTCGCGACCTACTAGAAATCCCCGTCACAGAACAAGAGAAAGAATTTGCAGAATTTCAGCCTTGGTTGCAAAAAAAATTTGCTCTTGTTACCTCTGCTTCTTGGGCTAAAATTATTCTATTTAATTCAACCGATGAAAGTCATGCTTTTGATAATTTCTTTGATTTACTGGAAGAGTTTATAAAAGCGAAGTATCCCCTAAATAAGGCAGGCGATAATCAGTCGGCGGTTTTGACTTTGGATTGATTCGTTTGACCCAGACGGCAGCGTTATAATGGTATATAGAACTCACTCCGAAACAGTTTTTTTTTACGAAAATTGTGGGTTTTAGCCCTTGACTCTGGTTGCAAATCCGGTTTCTTTGCTTGGAGTGCGTAAGTCCCGCTATACATAAATCTAAAAATCTCAAATTTATATGCCATCCACAAAAAATCTGCCGTTAGTTAAAGACTCGGAACGCCTAGAAAGTCGCCTCAAAGAAATTCCGGCGGTTCCTGGTGTATATTTAATGCGCGATGAGGGCGATCGCATCCTTTACATCGGCAAATCCAAAAAACTCCGAAACCGCGTCCGTTCCTACTTCCGCGAAAGCCAAAATCTCAGTCCCCGCATCGCGATGATGGTGCAGCAAGTGCGCGAAATTGAATTTATCGCCACCGACACAGAAGCGGAAGCTTTAGCGTTAGAAGCAAACCTCGTAAAACAGCACCAACCTTACTTTAATGTACTCCTAAAAGATGATAAGAAATATCCTTATTTGTGCATAACTTGGTCGGAGGAATACCCGCGCATTTTTATCACCCGCAAACGCCGCGCAGGTAGTGCAAAAGACCGCTATTACGGCCCTTACGTCGATACAGGGGCGCTGCGGAGTACGCTGCATTTAATTAAGCGAATTTTCCCCCTGCGGCAGCGCCCTCAACCGCTGTTTAAAGACCGTCCCTGTTTGAACTACGACATCGGGCGCTGCGTTGGCGTTTGTCAAGGGTTAACTTCGCCTGAAGAATATCGAAAAATCATCCAAAAAGTAGCGATGATTTTCCAGGGAAGGACTCAGGAATTGCTTGATATCCTGGAGCCACAAATGGAAGAGGCAGCCGCGGATTTAAACTTTGAAACTGCGGCGCGCCTTCGCGATCAAATTAAGGGTTTGCAGTCTTTGAGTGCGGGTCAAAAAGTGTCTTTGCCCGACGATACGGTTTCCAGAGATGCGATCGCACTTGCGGCCGATATTCAGCACGCTTGCATCCAATTGTTCCAAATTCGTGCCGGTCAATTGGTCGGAAGATTGGGATTTATGGCGGAAATACCCCCCCAACCCAAAGCGGGCACGGGGGCACCGCCCCTACAATCGGCGGAGCAAGAGTTATCTCAACTTTCTCTTTCCTCCCCCCCTTGGCAACGGGGGGAACGAGGGGCGGTAGAGGCCGGAGCGATTTTGCAGCGAGTGTTGGAAGAACACTATCAAAATGTCGAATCTGTAGAAATTCCCAGCGAAATTTCAGTGCAGTACGAATTGCCAGAAGGGGAAATATTAGCAGATTGGTTGAGCAACCGTAAAGGGCGAAAAGTTACCATTTTGACACCGCAGCGGCAAACTAAGGCAGAGTTGATTGAGATGGTGGAACGCAACGCTGAGTATGAATTGGCGAGAATGCAAAGATTGAGCGATCGCAATTCTCAAGCAATGGAAGATTTAGCAGAGATTCTCGATTTGCCAGAAGTTCCTCGCCGCATTGAAGGTTACGATATTTCTCATATTCAAGGTTCTGACGCCGTAGCTTCCCGCGTCGTATTTATTGACGGTTTGCCGGCCAATCAACACTACCGCCATTACAAAATTAAAAATCCTGAAATTAAATCAGGGCATTCTGATGATTTTGCTAGTTTAGCAGAAGTTATCGGCAGACGTTTTAGAATGAAATCAGCAGAAGGAAAAAGCACGAAGGAAGATCAATTTAGTGATTTAGAAGAATCGCAAGAACTCAGCAATTTATCGTCAGATTCTCCTACTATTTCCGACAAACCCGACTTAATTATGATAGATGGCGGCAAAGGTCAACTGTCAGCGGTTGTGGCAGTTTTGCGGGAAATGAATTTGCTAGAAGAGTTGCGCGTTGTCAGTTTGGCAAAGCAGCGAGAGGAGATATTTTTGCCGGGGGAATCTTTGCCGCTGCCAACTAATTCTGAGCAACCGGGCGTACAATTATTGCGCCGGGTGCGGGATGAGGCGCACAGATTTGCTGTGAGTTTTCACCGGGATCGAAGAAGCGAGAGAATGAAGCGATCGCGCCTTGATGAAATTCCCGGATTGGGACACCACCGACAAAAACAATTGTTGGCACATTTTCGGTCGATCGACTATCTCCGTTTAGCGACTCCCGAACAGTTGGCAGAAGTTTCTGGGATTGGCCCGCGTCTGGCCCAGCAAATTTACGATTATTTTCATCCGTAAAGCCCGGAGGGCAACTGCGGGGTATTGCACCTACCTGCTACGCAATTTGGGGCAACCAATTGCAAAACCGAGTATTTCTCCTTGTTTCTCCCCCGTTGGCAAAAGCCTTTATTTTGAGGCTGTGGTGAGGCTGTAAATTTTTTTGACAAATCACTTGCAATTTTCAGAACTTTAGAGTATCGTTAGAGATTGTGTGCGGGCATAGTTTAGTGGTAAAACTTTAGCCTTCCAAGCTAACTATGCGGGTTCGATTCCCGCTGCCCGCTTGCGCCTATAAGAACCTCAAACCAACGGTAAATCAACGGTTTGAGGTTTTTTATTGCTGATTTTTTCGGTTTCTGACGGGTGTAGTTGACTAGAAATTGAATACAAATTGGATACAAAATGACCAAACTGAGTATCGTTTGAATAGAAATTGAATAGAAATATTCACTTTCTATTCAATTTCTCCTCAATTGCTGCTACCCGCAGTCGGCAAGTCAAGATGCCCTGACTACTTGTCCGCCCAACAATCCTAAAATTGCCTCAACGTCTACCCGGTCAGCCCTCGTCTTTTTGCGCTGCGCTCTCAACTGATTGAGCAAGTCGGCCGGCTCTGGAAATTCTGCGACGGTCGGAGCCGAGTTTTTAGTTTCCTCCCGTGAGCGCCGCACTTCCTCGAACTCTTGCTCCAGCATCTGAACCTTCAGTCCCAAATCGCCGTTGCGATCGTGCAACTGATTCAGTTCTGCATCCCATTCTGCAAGCTGCTTGTTGGCTGCTTTCAATTCAAGCCTGAGCAATTCATCGTTGCCCTCGCTCAGGCTCTCAATTTTCCCAGCCGTTCCTCAATGGCGGCCATCCGCTCTATCACAGGGTCAAGGCTGTAGTGTCGCTTAGTGTAGACGGTGTAGACAGCGTTGTAGACGTGCCTGAAACTTCCTTGAGAATGCGTTGTGCAGCTTGACTTATCGACCTGGCGGGGTGACAACCCCGTCGGAAACCCATACAGAGCAAAGAGTTGAGCGACTTGTGTTGAAAAAAGATAGGAGTAATGAAAGTTACACTCGACCTATCAGAATATATGTTAATCTGTCAAACATCTAAACTGCATTAACTCGCGTTGCCTTTATTTTTTATCTTTCGGTTCCATTTCATAATTAGTCCTTCTTCATGGCTCTTCCGGCAACTTGGGGTAAAATGTAGCTATAGCTACATTTTACCCTCTGACTACATATGGATTTTAATCTAGATAATTTATTAAATTTGCCGAATGTCACTGTTTTTGGTTATTCAACAGAATTAGAATTTATTATTTTAAATTTACACGCTTATTAATGAAGGTATTGCCTGCCATCATTGTAATAGCTATACAGATACAGTTCATCAGAGTCGGACAAAATTAGTGAGAGATTTATCGATATTTGGCAGGTTAGTTTATTTAAAAGTACCTCGTCGTCAGTTCTATTGTGGTGAATGTAAAAAATTCCCAACCGAATCACTGACGAAAGCTAAATCATCACCAAAGGCAAACAAATAGATATCAAGAATATATCTATGAAAGAGTCAAAGAATTGACCGTGGAACAAGTGAGTAAAAATGAAAGCATAGGCAGAGATTCAATTCAAGGCATCTTTCACAAAGTCGCTCAATTTTAAAAAAAAGACTGGGGAATGCCTAAACGCGATCGCCTTGATGAATTTAGTAGAAGAAAGGGACAAGGAAATTTGGCAACTATTGTAACTGATTTAGATAAAAGCTCTTTATTAGAAGTAATAGATTCTCATAAAAGCGATGATATTATTACGGCTCTCAAGCAGCAGCCTCAAAGCATGAGGGAGCAAGTTGAGGAAGTTTCTGTTGATATGTGGGGAGGTTTTCCCAAAGTAATTAGAGAGGTTTTTCCCAATGCTAAAGTTGTAATAGATCGCTTTCACGTTCAAAAAATAGTCAATAAAGCTTTGAACAAAATTCGCCTAAAACTCGATTTAAAAGGATTGAAAAATCGCTACTTATTGATGAGCAACTCTCGGAATTTGAAGGCACAAGAGCAACAAGAATTAGCAGGGCTGCTTCACTTGTCACCGAGCTTGGCAATTGCTCATGAATTAAAAGCAGAATTAATTAGTATTTACGAAAGCGATATCACTCCATTAGGGGGCATCAGAAAAATTTAAAAATGGTTGATATCCGCTCAAATTTTATTCGGAAGTGCTGCCAATACTCTGGATTCTCATTTAACAGAAATTGCTAACTATTTTCATAATAGGACAACCAGTGGAGTTACTGAAGGTATCAATACAAGAATCAAATTAATTCTGCGTCAAAGCTATGGATTCAAGAGTTTTGATGCCATGAAAGAAAAGCTATTAGCATGCTTATTTAAATAAGTTCCGCTTTCTCTCTCCCTTTTAATAAGCATTACTTATCACCGGAAGTACGAGAGAGCCTCTTCTCTATTGAGCTGCTGTGCCATCTCCATTGAAAAAATTCCCGGATCGTGCTACCTGCGGAATGTGGGTTGTACGATTTCTCACGAGCCGTATTGCGAAGTAAAGCTACAGACGTAGTTACCTATTTGACTTAGAATTATAAAATGTTGGGTTTGATTAAACGGAACTTCCCCGCTTTGAGGGCCGTTCCGTTTGAAGGTTTTCAGCCTTCAGTGTCCCGAAAAAATATATAGCCTTTCTCAAAAAGATGAGGTATGACTGACAGCTTACATAACCACCCAGACGCTTGAGGGCCGGGGCCCAACAACGTCCGCGAATCTTTCTGAGAACCGCTATATCAGCCACTGCTTTTTACCCCAAACATCCGGGATAGCCGACAGTTTTTTAATTTAAGGCTGCGATTTTTCCAAAGCTTGTATTACTACTTCAGCCCTCGCAGTCCAACCAATAATACCGCCTTGAGCGCGAACCATATCGATCGCACTCTGTTTAAACTGTGGAAAGTAGCTGGCTGTAGCATCCTCAACGAGTAAACATTCAAACCCCCGATCGTTAGCCTCACGCATAGTTGTTTGAACGCAAACCTCAGTCGTGACTCCAGTAAAAATTAGGTGAGTAATCGCTTTTTCACGAAGTATTAATTCCAAATTAGTGTGATAAAAAGCGCCCTTGCCTGGTTTATTAATTACTATTTCATCAGGCATAGGTGTCAACTCCGAGATAATTGAATTGCCAGGTTCACCCAAAATTAAAATTCGTCCCATTGGGCCTCGATCGCCAATTTTTAGTTTACTTTGACCCCGTTTTTGCTTAGATAGAGGACAATCAGAAAGGTCAGGTTGATGACCTTCAATAGTGTGAACAATAGGGAGATGGCGATCGCGAAATGCCTCTAACAACTGCTTTACCGTTGGCACGATCGCCTGTAGTTGGCTGACATCATTGCCTAAAGCTTCACCAAATCCCCCAAGCTCCAAAAAATCTCGCTGCATATCGATGATAACCAAAGCCGCACCGCCAGAGACTGGCAGTTCATAATCATAAGGTTGGGCAGATATTAAGACCATAGCGATATAGGTTTTTCCCAAATTACTAGGACTATGCAGCCAGCTTCGCTGACAACACTGTGGTTACTGTTAGGGGGGTTAATAACAAAGGTTCCGGCTTGGTGTTCGCCATTCTGGTCAGTTTGCGATCCAGTTAGTACATAAATATGTTCAAAACCAGTATGCGTGTGCCTTGGGACACTCGCTCCCGGCTCATACCGCAGTAGAGCAGCAGCCGATCCACTTGTGTTGTCACCATAAAGTCGGTAGATTTCAACCCCATCACGAAATGGTTGCCAAGGCAAGTTATTCTGCCACGTCGCGATATTAGGTAGATCCTTAAGGATCGAAGCTTGGTTCAGTAGTTCAGTCATAGGTATGGCTCGAATGAAATATACACGGAGACAGAAGGACGCGGAGAATGGCAAGAAACTATGAAGCGCCGCCGCGTCCTCTTCGTCAATTAATCCAAAATCCAAAATTGATTAGTGTCCTGCCATACTCTTACCTATCTCAACAAAATCTGCATCTGCGATCGCACTTTCATAAGTAAAATTCCCGCCACTGATTACCAAAACCCGATCGGACAATTTCAGCAGTTCATCTAAATCTTCGCTCACCAGCAACACAGCTACTCCTCGGTTGCGAGCCTCAACAATCTGACCGTGAATATACTCCACAGCAGCAAAATCAAGACCAAAGCAAGGATTCGCGGCAATTAGTAACTTAATATGCTCGGCGGAGAGTTCCCGCGCTAGCACTGTGCGCTGTACATTTCCCCCCGACAGATTGCCTATAGGGGTATCTGGCGAAGGCGTTTTTATTTTGAAAGTATTAATTAAGCTCTTAGCCGCCTGCCTAATTTCTTTCAGGATGAGTAAGATACTTGCTTTAGCTTGAGGAGGGCGGTCAAACGTCCGCAGGGCTAAATTTTCTGCCACACTCATGTGTGGCACGCAAGCATTATGAAGGGGTTCTTCTGGTAGTGCGAAGACCTGATGTTTAAACATCTCGGCTCGTGTTGCTGTATAAACTTCGCCATTAACCAGCACATCTCCACCTGTAGCAGAACGCTGACCTGCCAACACCTCCACCAGTTCCCGCTGACCATTGCCAGAGATACCTGCAATCCCAACAATTTCGCCGCTGTGAACTGTGAGATTTACTCCTGTCAATACCTCCAGACCGTTGTCTTTATTGGCATGAAGGTCTTTAACTTCAAGGACAGGAATAGTCGTTGGGGGGGCGGTCTTTTCAACTTGTTTTGGCTCGCGCCTTTCACCCATCATCATTTCAGACATATCCGAGACTGTCAGATCCTTTACCAAACCCTGACCTGCAAACTTCCCTTTACGCAGCACCGTGATGCTATCGCAAAACGCCATCACTTCCCGGAATTTGTGGCTGATAATTAACACGCTTAATCTTCCGGCAGTAACTTCTGCGCGCAGTAAACCTAAAACCTCATCGGCTTCCTGCGGAGTAAGCACCGAAGTAGGTTCGTCCAGAATCAAGATCCGACTCTGAAGATATATCTGTTTGAGAATTTCTAGCTTTTGTTTTTCCCCGGCAGCTAATTGAAAGATTGGGGTATCTAGAGGAACTCGGAAAGGAGCAGTTTTCATAAAAGCCTTTAACTGCTCGTACTCGGCTTTCCAATTAATCAAATTGGGGCTATCAAAGCGTGACAAAACCAGATTTTCCGCTACAGTCATCGCAGGCACAGAGGTGAAGTGCTGGTAAACCATGCCAATGCCGTACTTATGAGCATCGCGAGGACTTGCGATCGCGGCTTCCTGCTTATCAATCAAAACTTGGCCTGAAGTAGGATTATAGAAACCCATGACACATTTAACAAGGGTACTTTTACCTGCTCCGTTCTCGCCCAGCAAAGCATGAAACGTTCCCGGTTTTAGCGTCATCGAGAAGTTATCAAGTGCAGTCATCGTGCCAAACCGCTTAGTCATGTTAACCACCTCTAGTTCTGGTGGTTGCAGAAAGTTTTGAGTTGTGAAGTTTGAGTTTTGAGTGTCTAGATAATTTTGAGTATTTAGTGCTGAGTTTTTGGCTAGAGAGTCCCTCACTTCTGTCATTTTTTTATCTCCCTGTAAAGTTTACAGTTTATTGGCTATTTATGAGCTTTGATTCTTTAGTTAGATTGCGGAATTCATTTCAAGGCTTGAACTATTTACTTTATTGTTTCCTCACAGTTCAACACTTAAAGCTTTGATAAATGCTTCTGAATCAGCGACGGTTCCAAACACTCCTCCCTGCATCTGGATCATCTTGAGCGCCGCCAGATGGTTGCCATAATCTGTTGCGCCCGTACAGTCAGATAAGAGCAAACATTCATAACCGCGATCGTTTGCATCTCGCATTGTGGTATGGACGCAGACATCGGTTGTAATGCCAGCCAAGACAATATTTTGAATGCCTTTGCGTTTCAGTAGCAAATCTAAATCCGTGGCATAGAAGGAGCCTTTGCCCGGCTTGTCAATCACCGCTTCCCCAGGCAAAGGCGCGAGTTCTGGAATGATTTCCCACCCTGCTTCGCCTCGAACTAGAATTCTGCCGCAGGGGCCGGGATCGCCAATTCCGGCGTTAATTTGGCGCGATCGCCACTGCTTGTTTTCTGGTAAATCTGCTAAGTCGGGGCGGTGTCCTTCGCGGGTGTGCATGATATGGAAGTGCTTCGCCCGTGCGACTTCTAAGACTTGCTTGATTGGCTCAATAGGAGCGCGAGTCAGTGACAAGTCGTAGCCCATCTTATCAACATATCCACCAATGCCGCAGAAATCAATTTGCATATCAATTATCAGCAGCACCGTATTTTCTGGCCGCAAATCGCCATTGTAAGGATAAGGATATGGTTCAGCTTCTACAAAACGTCCCATGTTTATCTTCCTTGCGATAAATTCCTGTTTTACGTGTTACTTCCTAAAGATCCAGGCGCGCCTGTTAAAGTTCGTTTCGGCGAACAAGTAATAATCATGATCGCCAGCGTCAGGATGTAGGGCGAAGCATTGAATAAGTAGTAATAGGAATCCACTCCTACTGATTGCAAAGCGGGGCCGATCGCCTGTGCTCCCCCAAATAGCAACGAGGCGTACAAGCACTGAACTGGATTCCAACGGGCGAAAATTACCAGCGCTACCGCCATCAGTCCTTGACCGCTAGAGATGCGTTCTGTCCAACTACCGGGATAGTAAAGGGATAAATAAGCACCACCAATTCCAGCTAAAAAACTGCCCGCGATAATGCAGAGCATACGAACTTTATTAATGGAGATTCCCATTGCTTTGGCAGCATCGGGACTATCACCAACTGCACGAATAAATAACCCCCAGCGAGTTGATTTAAAAAACCACTGCATTAGAGGGGCGATCGCTACACCTAACAAAAATAAGGGACAAATTTGTAGCGCTGATTGCACCGGAGGCAAATCACTCCAAGCACCCAGAGGGAAACTAGGCAATTGGGGGGCACTTGGTTGAATAAAAGGTTTGCCAAAAAAGAACGCAATGCCGCTACCAAAAATAATCATGGCGATGCCTACGGCAATGTCATTTACTTTTGGTTGTACGCACAGCCAAGCGTGGATAAAACCTAGTACCATGCCAGCTAGACCAGCAGCTAAAACACCTAACCAAGGGGAGCCAGTCAGATAAGAAATAGCATAGGCACTCATCGCACCCGTTAACAGTGTCCCCTCTAACCCCAAATTAATCTTGCCGCTTTTTTCAGTTAGGCATTCGCCCAAACTGACGAACAGAAACGGAGCGCTACCCCGCAAAGTTCCTGCTAAGATACCCAAAGGTACTCCCCACCAACCTAATACTTCTGCTGCCATTGTGGATTCCTCCGATTTGAGATTTTGGCTTAACGTATTGCTCAGACAGCGGCTGCTGATGGCTGCTCGCTAGAAGGTGGTTGCTGAGGGCTATCGGTTGACCGTTCTTTGAAAAATGGCAAACGTCCGTAGAGCGATTCGCTATACAGAACTACCAAAAAGACCAATCCTTGGAACACTAAAACCGTTGCATCGGGCAGTCCGTGTGCCCGTTGCAAGATGCCGCCACTAGCAAGAATGCCGCCAAGCAGAATTGCCACAATAGTCGCAGCAAGAGGGTTGTGTCGAGCAATGAATGCGACTAAGATACCGCTGTAGCCATAGTTAGCATTAAGTGATTCGTTAGCTCGACCGTGCACGGCTGCGACTTCCACCATGCCTGCCAAACCCGCACAAGAGCCAGCTAAGAAACAGATTGCCATTGTCAACTTGCCGACAGGAAGTCCGGCAATTCGAGCAGCGCGGATGTTACCTCCTGCTGTTCTAGCTGCAAAGCCAAAGGTAGTGCGCTGGATCAGGAAGTAGGCGATCGCACAAGCAACCAACCCATAAATTAGGCCGTAGTGAACGCGGGTTCCTGGAATACTCCCTAACATATCCACATCAGGAATCGGGTAACTAGAAATTTTATTGACACTGCTGGGGTCGCGCATCACGCCGCCGACTAAATGATTCAGCAGGGCGATCGCAATATAGTTCAACAACAAGCTGCTAATTGTCTCATTCACTGCCCGGTAATAGCGCAAAGCTCCCACTGCACCAATCCACAGACCTCCACAGACAATTCCTGCCAGCGCCATTGCAATTTGGACTAACGTCGGCGGTGCAGAAGATAAAGCCAGTCCAGCGGCTACAGCCCCCAGACCCCCAACTACTAAAGCGCCTTCGTTGCCGATAATCATTAACCCCAAACGGGCAGGCAAAGCCGTGCACAAGGAACTCAACATCAACGGTGCAGCCCTGATCAGGGTGTTTTGGAATGAATGCCAACTGCCAAACGCTGCTTTGTAGATTGAGGCATAGACAGCAAAGGGATTAGCTCCCGCTGCCGCACAAAAAATTCCAAACAATACCAATGAGAAGACGATGGCGGCGATCGGGATACAAACCGCTTCCAAAGTTGTACGCCAGTTTTGACGGTTAATTATCATCAGAATAAAAGATGAATTACTAAGAAAATGATGAGTGTTGAATTAAAAACTTGCTTGTATAGCAGTTGCCGACGGGCGTGAAATACTCGCTTAGCGAAAGGAAGGGGTATGTAGGGACAAACCTGCTCGCCCCTACTAAGCTAATCAGCGTTTAAGTTGTCCGCTATACAATTTTGAATGCACATCAGCTAATTAACTCGTAACTTTGCCGATGACGCCTGATGCCAGCCAATTCATCTTTTCTAGTTCTGCGTCTTGCTGCTTGTAATCCTTACCTTCAGCAATCACAACTTTCCCGGTGTTATCTTTTATTTCCCCCTTATAAATGACCATGCTGCCATCTTGAAACTTACTCTTAGCAGCATCAGCATCCTTTTTCGCTTCCGCCGTTACGGCGCTACCGTAGGGCGACAGCTTCAAAAAACCATCCTTCAAACCACCGCGTACTAAATGGGGAATGCCTCCGTTCATTAGCGTCTTGCCAGCATTAAGCATTTCAGCATACTTAGAATAGACATTCGTCCAGTCCCACTCGGCACCTGTTAAATATCCTTTGGGCGCAAGTTGGGCTTGACTCGCATGGTAGCCAGTACAGAAAATGCCTCGTTTCTCAGCCGTTTCCATCACTACTTTGGGGCTATCTACGTGACAGGTAATTACATCAACACCCTGGTCAGCCATACTATTAGCAGCATCAGCTTCTTTAACAGGCAAAGACCAATCTCCTGTAAAAATCACCTGAGTTGTAACTTCTGGCTTAATGCTACGTGCCCCTAATGTAAAGCTATTGATATTGCGTAATACTTGCGGTATGGGTTTAGCAGCAATAAATCCTAATTTTCCGGTTTTAGAGGCGTGGGCGGCAACAATTCCTGCTACGTACTCACCCTCATCAATGTAGCCAAAATAGCTGCCAACGTTATTTGGATGCTTACCTTCCTGATAAAGTCCACCGCAGTGAAAGAATTGTACCTCCGGGTAATCCTTTGCCAGTTTCAGAATATGCGGGTCAAAGTACCCGAAGGACGTAGGGAACAGAACCGTTGCCCCATCCTGTTCAATCATGTTCCTCATGGTTTCTTGTACCGCCGTAGTTTCAGGAACATTTGCTTCCTCTACGGTTTTTACCCAGGCTAATTTTGAAACCCCAGCGTTCCCTTCTGCTTGGGCTTGATTGTAGCCGTAGTCATCTTTGGGACCAACATAAATAAATCCCATCACAATTGGCTTATCTTTGCCAGATGAGCTGGCTTGAACCTCTTTAGCAGGAGTACATCCAGTCCAAAGGCGCGATGTGACTGCAAACGCTGTAGTAGATAAAATCCCACGAATTACTTGACGCCGAGGTATAAACAATGACTTTTTGGTACTCATTCTCTATGTTCTCACTAAAAGTCTTTAAGAGGAATCCATAGCTAAGCTTTAACGCTTATACTTGCTGGGAATTGCTAGATATATTCACGCTAAATTTGTCAGCTTTTAGTCTATCTATTCAACAATGAGATTAAATGCGTCAATAGCTATTTACATTTAAATCACATCTTGAATTGAATGTAAAAGATACATGATAAAAGCAAACTAATTCTAATATAAAATTAGTTTGTGCTGGAAATTTTGTGTGTGTGAGGGAAGTCTAATACCCTAAAATCAATGCTGTTTATTTTAGCCCAATTACTTTTAGTAGTAAGTTTTTTTATAAAAACTTAATAATCTGAGCAAAATTGCCTCCCAAAAAGTTCGCTAGGAACAAAATTAAACAATAATGTTCACCACAAACAAAAAATTATTTTGAGTTCTGGCTTGCAACTAGCTTTTCAGTCTTGGATGCAACGTAAAAATAAGTCGAGTCTGAATTAAAAACAATAGAAATCGTATCCGCTCAATAAATCGGGGTAACAGCAAAAAAGAAGGTTCACAATCTAGGCACAGCACGGTAGAATATGATTCATGACGCAAGAATCATCTCCTCAAAAATTAGTAGAGACCTTACTGCAAAGCATTGAGCCATCTGAGATTGCCGACGAATCATTGCGTCGTACTGTGTCCATATTGCTGAACCTAATGCGAGCAATTACAAGCAGAAACCAGAGAATTAAGGTCAGAAAATCAAAGATTAAAATCCGAAAACAATCGCCTGAAAGGAGAACAAGGCAAACCAGAGGTCAAAGCTAAGGGAGCGAAAAAGTTAAAAGAGAACTACTCATCCGAAAAAGAGCGAAAAGCACCAAAAAAGCACATTAAAAGTAGTAAAAATGCTCTCGTCAAAGTTGAGAGAGAAAAAATCCGGGAGTATCCTGAAGCAGAACTACCATTCGATTCAGAATTTAAGGGTTATGAAGAGGTAATAGTTCAAGACATTTTACTGAAAACAGATAACGTGTTATTCCGGAAACAGAAGTATTACTCACCTTCAGAAAAGAAAACATACGTTTCACCGTTACCATCCGGATCTGATGGGGAGTTTGGTCCCGGAGTAAAAGCCTTAGTTATCAGCCTTTACTACGGAGGCAACATGACTCAAGGAAAGCTGTTAGATTTTTTAAGCAATATTGGGATTTCGATGTCAGCCGGTTATTTATCAAATCTACTGCTGAAAAATTCATCAAAGTTTGAATCAGAATTTAACGAAGTGTATGTATCCGGATTAGCAAGTAGCCTGCAGGCAACACTTAGACCAAACAAGTGCGCGTGTTAAAGGAGTAAATCACACTACAAATATAATTTGCAACCCATTATATACAGTTTATTCTACAACTTTAAGAAAAGACCGATTAAGCGTACTTGGAGTATTACAGAACAACCCAAAACTTGAGTTTATTCTATCTCCACTTACTTACCAGCTATTAGATAAGTTCAATGTACCCCAGAAGTGGAGCCATCAAATTAAAGGATTGCCTCAAGAAATTCCGTTGAAGGGTGATGAGTTTAACTCCTTGCTGAATCAGAATCTGAGCCAAGTGGGTTCTCAACATCGTACCAGAATTTTTGAGGCAGCAGCGATTGCTTTTTATGCTCAGCAATCCCAGATTCCGGTAATAAAAACTCTGGTGACTGATGATGCACCCCAGTTTAAATTACTCACAGATGATTGATCTTTATGTTGGGTGCACGAAGCAAGACATTATAAAAAGTTAAGCCCATTTGTTACTTGTCATCAAAAAAGTTTAGACAAGTTTCTTGATGATTTTTGGGATTACTACCGAGAATTATTAGCTTACAAAACTCTCCATCTGGGTTAGAGAAGCTCAGACTCAAATCAAATTTTTGGGAAACTTTTGGCAGTCCCTCTGGTTATGAACAATTAGATGAACGAAAAAAATTAACTTTGAGTAAAATATCTGAGTTGCTTTTAGTTTTGGAGCATCCGGAATTACCTTTACATAATAACCCGGCCGAATTAGCTGCTAGAAAATCGTGCAGCGACGAAATATTAGTTATGCAACCCAAACTTGTGAAGGAACGAAGGCGATGGACATTTTCATGTCTCTGGTTGCCACAAAGGAGTAAATTAGGAATTAGCTTTTTTGAATATATGAACGACCGTATTTCTCACCTGGGAAATATTCCATCTTTGGGGATGATTATTCGCCAACAATCTTCGGTTTATTCTTTGGGTGTGTCCTGGTCGGATTGAAGAAATTCAAAAAAATATAAAGGCTCTGAATTATTGGCTCTTGATTCCTTTAGTAAGTGTCGTATAAACCCACGGTTAATTGTGACTTGAGTGGCTCAAAAAGACTATGACATCATTAATTTTATGATTAATAATACGTCATATTCTACCGTGCTGTGCCTAGATTGTGAACCTTCTTTTTTTGCTGTTACCCCGATTTATTGAGCGGATACTTTTGTAGGGTAATCTCCCCGATCGCCCCCCATATCCGCACTTAAGCAAGTCCGACATCACAAAGACCGATCGCCCCTACCCCTCACCTCCTTCAACCCATCCTCCAGCAGCATCCGCATTCTGGTCCACTTTCTTGCGCTCCGTTTTAGCAGCCAGCACCGACAGCTTGCGGTGCTCTCCCGACGGACATATCGACAGTAAACCTGACAGTCGCTTCTTTATCGGGTGCTTGCAGGCGGTGAGTCAGGCTACTTTCCTTTGATTGAACGGGGATGGGTTCTGGCACGGGTGCTTCCGGTATTGGCAGTGTTAATGCTGGCACGGGTGCTTCCGCTGCTGGCAGTGTTTCCGATGTTAGTGATGCTGTTGGTTTTGCCGATGGCGGTAGAGCTTCCGTTTCCACTGGCTGTGTTTCCAGCGCGAGACGAACTCTCCACCGTTTCGCAAGCAGAAAACTGGTTGAGAACTCGACACTCTACAGCGGCTTTCCGTTGGGAAAGTTTAAACAAGTCACCGATACAACTCTCTAGGGATAGCTTTTTGTATAATGCACTCTTGACACAGACGATTAACGTTCGCAACTTCACCAACATCATGACGGATAGCATCCAGCATCTCATCGAACCGCACATTCAAGATTTGGGTGGATTCCAAGCCCGCCGCCTGCTTCCCTCAGACGTTCTAACGCTGGTAGGCCCCTTTATCTTTTTTGACCATCTCGGCCCTGCTGTGTTTCCACCCGGTCGGGGCGTGGATGTCAGGCCGCACCCGCACATCAACTTAGCAACCGTCACTTACTTGTTTGAAGGCGTTTTGCTGCACCGCGATAGTGTCGGCAGCGTTCAAGAAATCCGCCCCGGCGCGGTGAATTGGATGACGGCAGGGCGAGGCATCGTCCACTCGGAACGCACGCCAGACAACGAGCGCAGTAAAGAAGCCATCCTGCACGGCATCCAAACCTGGATAGCACTTCCCGACGAATACGAAGAAACCGAACCTTGGTTTCGGCACCATCCAGCAACCGAGCTACCTGTTTGGGAGGACGCAGGAGTTTCGTTCACCTTGATTGCAGGCGATGCCTGCGGTCGCACTTCCCCAGTCCAAATATTTTCACCCATGATTTATCTGGACGTGCAACTGACTCCAGGCTCGCAATTTACCTTACCGGGCGATTACAGCGAACAGGCGGTTTACAGCGTTACAGAGGGGCTTGCGATCGATGGAGTGCCTTTAGCACAGCATCGGTTGGCGGTTCTAACTTCAGGCACATCGGCAAACATTTCTGCTTCAGGCACGGCTCGGTGTATTGTGATTGGCGGCGAACCTGTCGGCGATCGGCATAAGTGGTGGAATTTTGTTTCGAGCCGGCACTCGCGCATCGAACAAGCCAAACTCGATTGGAGGGAGGGACGCTTTGGTCAAGTTCCTCAAGAAACAGAGTTTATCCCGCTGCCAGAAGAACCGCCTTTGCAAGCAGAGCAGCCGCTGTGAATAACCGCAGCGATTTAAATTAAGGAACTGTTTTTCGATTCAGAATCCGGTCTTTTCTCCTCCACTCTTAGCGGATATTATTCTTAAACCTTACTTTAGGTGGACAACGGTGCGTTTTGTCCTCCGCTGAGATTTACTCAAGCTAGACTATGCACTGCGGTGTTTCGTAGAGCCAGATTTTCCCTATTGGGCTTATAAACTAGCGGCAGAATATGTAGAGCGTTATGGTTTGCAGTCTGGTTCGGGTATCGTTGCTGAATCCGTGCCCGCGTTGTTAAGCTGTCAAACATCTAAACTGCATTAACTCGCGTTACCTTTATTTTTTATTTTTCGGTTCCAGTTCATAATTAGTTCTCCTTCATTTCAATACTCCGGACAGTTTTTAAGCAGCCAAAGTACCATAAGACAAGACTAAAGGAAGGTTAGGGTGATTTAAAATCAAATCCGGGTCTAAATCTAACTTATCAATAAAGGTAGAAAGTAGATGCGCGATTTTATTCCAGACGTTTATAAGAGGCCATAGAAAACACAAAAGATTTGGCAGATGAATGACAACTAGAAAGTTCATGTTTGGCTAAGTTTAAGGCAATTAGACTGGCATTAAAATGAAAATCAAGCCGCGGTAAATGACGAGCTTGACAATCAGACAATCCCGTAAATTGCTTAGGATCGCGAAAAATAAATTCTATAGCAATCCTAAATCATTATCAAGACTGTGATACAATTATATGTAATACTCGATCGTGAATAAAAAAATGAATAACTTACAACTGCAACAAAAAAAAGATATGGAAAAAGAAATAGCCCAATTAGAATCTTTCATTAAAAGCGATATCGATGCCAGAGAACTAAAACGAGCAATAGCTGTAAGGATGGCTATCTCAGGTAATATCTACCATGAAATTAGCCTGATTTTAGGTGTAAGTAATTTTTTTATTGGTTATTGGAAAAAACAATTTAAAATCAAAGGCATCGCCGGAATAAAACTCGGACATAAAGGGTCAAAAGGGTATTTAACAGCTCGACAAAATACTGAAGTAATCGAGTGGCTAAAGAATAAAGAATATTGGAATTTAGATGAGTTGGTTACTTATTTAGAACAAGAATTTGGTGTGATATATAAATCAAAACAGAGTTACTATGAACTTTTCGACCGGGCGAAAATTAGTTGGAAAAAAACTCAAAAAACCAATCCTAAATTTGATAAAGAACTGGTAAAAAAAAATCCGGAAGAAATTAACGATATTTTATTTAAAAACAAGTCAGGTATAGAATCTGGGGAAATAATAGTATTGTTTTTAGATGAATGTCATCTACTTCATGGCGATCTGACTGGTTATGTTTGGGGTCAATCAAAAATCAGAATTGAAGTCCCAATTACCAATGAAAAAGATAGACAAACTTCTTTTGGCGCACTCAATTATCAAAGCAAAGAATTCCATGTTCAAAGTTATCCATCTGGTGATGGAAAATCAACGGTTGAATTCATAAAATACTTACAAAATAAATATAAAAATCGCAAGATTATCTTGACTTGGGATGGAGCTAGTTATCATAAATATGGAGAATTTAGAGACTTTTTATTAGAACTAAATGGTGACAAAGAACCTGAGAATTGGTCAATTACTTGTATTTTATTTGCTCCCAATGCGGACCAACAGAATCCCGTTGAAGATATTTGGTTACAAGCTAAAAACTTTTTAAGAAAGTATTGGTATTTATGTAGGTCTTTTAAGATTGTCAAATTTTTGTTTAATTTTTTTACTAACGAACATAAATTTGATTTCCCCAAAATACGTCAATATACTTACACACAGAAAATCATTTAGGATTGCTATAGAGGTTCTGCGTAAGTCCTATGTTCTCTTATATTCTCTCTCTTTTCTTCCTCTGCGTCCTCTGCGCCCTCTGCGGTTCATTAAAAGAAGTTCTCATAAACTTAATTTTGAGAAATTATCCAACCTGTTCTTGAGGCTAAAACCTGTGATTAACAACAAACCGATAACTATTAGCCTCTTTGCTGGAGCCTACGGTTTAGATTTAGGTCTGGAAAAAGCCGGACTCCAGACAGTAAGTTTAGTAGAAATCGAACCTGATGCTACTAAAACAATCTCTCTAAATCGTCCTCATTTATCCCCATCTGCGGTACCGAGAGATATTTGCGAAGTCAGCGCCCAAACTCTATTACAAGAAGGCGGACAAATCTTAGGTTTAGATAGGCCTCTGCGCGCTGATGAAGTAGATTTAGTGACTGGTGGCCCCCCGTGCCAACCTTTCAGCACAGCCGGAAAACGGGGGTCTGTTGGCGATCCGCGCGGTAGCTTATTTATGGATTTCATACGCATTGTTGACGAAATCAAACCGCGCTTTTTTATCATGGAAAATGTTAAGGGCTTGCTGTCAGCTCCAATTCGACATCGACCTCACGATCGCAGAGGTTTAGGTTGCCCCCAGTTAGAAGCTGATGAGATGCCCGGTGCAGCTTTACAAGTAATTTTGACCGAGATGAAACGCATTGGTTATGAAGTTGTTTACGATCTGCTCAATACTGCTGACTACGGCGTTCCTCAAGCTAGAGAAAGAGTAATTTTTATTGGTTATAAAGGTAATGATTCAGTTACTTTGCCGCTGCCAAATTACAGTCAGAAAGGTACTGGTAAAAAACCCAAATGGCTGACTCTTAGAGAAGGATTAAAGGATTTAGTAGATTCTCAGCCCGAATTTGTCCCTTACTCAGAAAATCGCCTCAAGTATCTGCGTCTGTTAACCGCAGGTCAAAACTGGAGGGATTTACCCAGCGAATTAAAGCAAGAAGCAATGGGAGGAGCTTATAAATCTGAAGGCGGCAAAGTTGGTTTTTATCGGCGCTTGGCATGGGATAAACCGTCGCCTACTGTCACAACGAGTCCCCATCAAAAGGCTACAGATATGTGTCATCCCGATGAATTGCGTCCTTTGAGCGTCAGGGAGTGCGCCCGAATTCAAACGTTTCCAGACGATTGGGTTTTTTATGGATCGACTGCTTCTAAATATCGACAAATTGGCAATGCAGTTCCGGTATTATTGGGAGAGGCGATAGGTCAATACCTTTGTCAGGTAATTAAGGGCGATCGAATTAGAGGAAGAGAAATAAGTCAACAGCTTTCTCTTTTCAGTTAACTAATATTTAAAATAGAGTTGAGGAGAAATAAAAGTGTCAGAGCAACTTCATGATTTAGCATTTGTTTTAGAAAAAGAAGTAGGACTGCCTGCCAGCAAGTCTCGCTCTTTCGCCAGTCATTTTGCGGAGTTAGAAGAATTTTTTAACTTACAAGCAGAAACACTCAGAAACGGCATCAGCAGCATATCTGGCAAAAGAGCGCTCAGATTTACTCCCGATGAGATTGAACGCATTTTAGCATTTATATCTTCAGGCAAGCTTTCGCTGCAACTTACTATCGCTGAAAATTTTTTAGCCAGTATTTGTCGGGATTTTACTGGGCGACAGCTAGTTATGGTTGAAAATCTGACTTTAGGGAAAATTCATCCCAACCCATTTTTAATTAGGGCGTTAAATCTAGACACTCCTGAAGAAGTTGTCAGGCTGAATGTTTATATGACAGCTACTAGGTCTATTGTCACATCAATGGGATTTTTTATTCAAAAACTATTGATATCTTGCTCTGAAAGTGCAGAAAGTCCACCCGGCAAGTCAGGATGGGACGCAATTAAAACTACCAGTGATGGCGAGAAATGCTGGATACAGGTAAAAAGCGGCCCGAATGATATGGATAAAGACCAGATAGTATATTGGGCTGCCAAAATTGAGGAAAAAATTTAGGAGGGCGATCGCGCTTATATTGGTATAGCTTACGGTAAAAGAACTAATAAAACTGTAACACTTGGTTTACTGAAGCAAATTTTGCCAAATTCGGAAATGATAACTTTAATAGGTCGAGAACTGTGGGATTTTGTCAGTGAAGATACTCGCTATACTGTGAATCTGTTTGAAGTTTTGCGTCAGTCGGCTCGTCAAGTTTTAGCACAAAGTTCTATTGATGAAGCTATAGAAAGGTGTAGCGATCGACTAATCGCTGAATTTATCGGAAAATACGGCGAGGGAAGTCAAGGTGTTTTTAACTATATAGCAGATATTTTTTGATTTACAGGTTTGCAGTAGCGTTTGGGCGCTACTGCAAACTCCATACTACAAAACCCCTTTAGAACTCGGAATCCGACTGGCGCGCCGCGGATCGATTTCTACCGCCATCCGCAGAGCCCGCGCAAATGCTTTAAACGCCGCTTCCACAATGTGGTGAGAATTTCCCCCCTGCAACTGTCGAATGTGCAGTGTCATCTGAGTGTGGTTCACCACCGCTGAAAAAAACTCTCTCACTAATTCGGTATCGTAAGTGCCGATCCGCTGGTTGGGAATTTCCAAGCTGTAACTTAAGTGAGGCCGTCCCGAAAAATCTAGCACTACTTCAATTAAAGCTTCATCCAAAGGTGCGATGAAATGTCCGAAGCGAGAAATGCCCGATCGATCCCCGACAGCTTTTGCCAGCGCTTGGCCTAAGGTAATTCCCACATCTTCGTTCGTGTGGTGGTCGTCAATCTCCAAATCCCCGATCGCCTGCACGTCCAAATCGATCAATCCGTGAGAAGCAATCTGGTGCAACATATGGTCTAAAAACGGAATCCCCGTAGACGCCTTGCAAGTTCCCACACCGTCGAGATTGAGGCTAGCAGTGACATCCGTTTCCAGTGTCGTGCGTTTCACCAAGGCGGCCCTAGCTGGTTGAACTGAACTTGCAGGAGGCACAGAAGGGCGATCGATTATCTCCATAATTCGCAATTGGTCATTCATTAGTTATTGATAATTAGTAATTTGAGAACGGGACTTTTTGAGCCTTGAACTTAAAGTGTCGAGTTAAGAAACTTATGACAGGACGCTTGGCAAGCGTGTCACACAGGAATCAACTTGTAAGGTGCGTCAGACTCCGTTATCGAGCGATTATTTAGGGTTTTGACATCTGACGCACCCTACTAATTCCGATCGCGGGCGGGCACTCTTGACACCGCCCCTACAATTAACAACTCAAAATTCTCGCCAGATGCTACATTCCCATGATTTCGTAACCGGCATCGACATACAAAACTTGACCCGTAATCCCGCTAGCGAGATTGCTGCACAGAAAAGCCGCAGCATTTCCCACTTCCTGCTGAGTCACCGTCCGCCGCAGCGGCGCCACTTCCTCAACGTGGTGGATCATGTCCAGAATACCGCCAACTGCTGACGAAGCCAGAGTCCGAATCGGGCCAGAAGAAATCGCATTTACCCGAATATTTAACGGGCCCAGTTCAGCAGCTAGATAGCGAACATTCATTTCCAAAGCCGCCTTAGCAATTCCCATCACATTATAATTAGGAACTACCCGGACGCCGCCCAAATAAGTCAGCGTCACAATACTGCCGCCGCTTGCCATCAGGGGTTTAGCAGCAGCACAAAGCCGCACCAGCGAGTAAGCGCTAATATCCAAAGCATTGGAGAAACCTTGGCGCGAGGTGTTGGTGAAATCTCCCGACAACTCGTCCTTGCCGGCAAAAGCCAGACAGTGGATCAGGATATCTAACTTGCCCCACTTGTCGGCGATGGTTTGAAAAGCAGACTCAATTTCGCTCTCGTCTTGGACATTGCAGGGCACATACAGACTGGGATTGAGCGGTTCCACCAGTTCAGCGACTTTGCGCTCGTGCTTGCCTTTCTCGTCCTTCAAAAAAGTTATGCCGAGATTGGCCCCAGCTTTGTGGAGCTGCTGAGCGATGCCCCAGGCGATCGAGCGATTGTTGGCAATGCCCGTAACAAGAGCATTTTTTCCGGTCAAATCTATCATCTGTATTTCTTCTAGAAGCAACTTGCACCGTTCTCATTGGCTCTCTGCGACAACCCCGCCAGTTTAGACACAACTGATTCAGATTTAACTGATTCAGACACAATTGAGACATTGAGACACAATTGAGACACAATTGATATTAATTTTGCTGTGGAGCTACATGGAGGCGGAATTGAAAAAGTTAAGAGAAGGGCTAGATTTAATCATACAGCGTGTGTTTACCTTAACATTAGATGGAAGTAACAGAATCCCTATATATTGGAGGTTGGGAAGTATATTTACTCAATAAGCTTAATCGGCAAGTTATAAAGTATTGATTAGTACAAAGGATCTAGTCGTGACGCATGATAGACCGCTAGCAGCCGTGTTCCGCCAAATCAGCGGCGGGGCGTTTCCACCCATTGTGGAAACCTTTGAACGGGGCAAGACAATTTTTTTCCCTGGAGACCCGGCTGAGCGCGTCTACGTTCTCATTAGAGGTGCTGTGAAGCTCTCCAGGGTGTACGAAGCAGGGGAAGAAATTACAGTCGCCCTCCTGCGCGAAAATAGCGTATTTGGGGTGCTGTCTCTGATTACGGGACACCGATCGGACAGGTTTTACCACGCGGTAGCCTTTACGCCGGTAGAGTTGATCTCGCTGCCGATCGAACAAGTCGAGAAAGCGCTCAAGGAAGACCCGGAACTGTCGATGGTGATGCTGCGGGGACTGTCGTCTCGGATTTTGCAAACCGAGATGATGATCGAAACGCTGGCCCACCGAGATATGGGTTCGAGACTCGTCAGCTTTTTGCTGATTCTGTGCCGGGATTTTGGCGTGCCGGGTACAGAGGGGATTACGATTGATTTGAAGCTGTCCCACCAAGCGATCGCCGAAGCGATCGGCTCGACGCGGGTAACTGTGACTCGTTTGCTGGGGGATCTCAGACAAGAAACCATGATCTCGATCCACAAGAAAAAGATCACAGTCCACAACCCGGTGGCTTTAAGCCAGCAATTCACTTGATGCCGAGAAAGTATAGGATTTTGGATTTTGGATTTTAGATTCAATCCAAAATCCAAAATCCAAAATCTAAAATCGGAATGACTGCTGGATACATCCTGGTATTTGTAATTTTAGTGTTGGGGGGTGTGATCGCCACTGTCAGCGATCGCCTTGGGACGAAAGTCGGCAAGGCAAGGTTGAGTTTGTTCAAACTGCGCCCCCGCGATACTGCTGTTGTTGTGACAGTAATGGCCGGCAGCATCCTGTCAGCACTGACTCTGGGCATTTTGTTTGCTACCAGCAAGCCTCTGCGAACCGGGGTTTTTCAAATAGACGAGATTCAAAAAAGGCTCAACCAAGCCCGCAGAGAACTCAAAGAAACCACTCAAGAAAAAAATCGAGTTGAAACTGAATTAAATGGAGCCAAAACCGCTCAAGCGCAAGCTAAATCCAAATTAGAGCAAATTAATCAATCCCTCCAAGCAGCTAATGCCGAGCAAGCTCAGACGGAAGCCAAATTAAACTCGCTGCGGGCCCAGCTCAACAGCGTACAAGCAGCCAAGTCTAAAACTGAACAGCAGTTAAGTCAGGTAGAAGCGGCTAAATCCGAGACAGAAGAACAGCTCAGCAGCGTGGCAGCAGCTAAATCCCGCACCGAAGAACAATTGAAACTGGTTGAAACGGCCCGATCGAGTACAAAAGCTCAGCTCGATCGCACCGAGAACCAATTGAAAACAGTTTCCGATCAAAAAACGACTTTAGGATCGGAAATTGCCCAACTGCAAGAGGAACGCCAACAGTTAATCGAGCAGCGAGAGCAGGTAAAAACTCAAATTGCCCAGCGAGACGCAGAAATTGCCAAGCGAAACGCAGAAATTGCCAAGCGAGACGCAGAAATTGCCAAGCGAGATACAGAAATTGTCGATCGCAACGAACTAATTGCCCAGCGAGACAAGGAAATTGCCCAGCGGGTGCAAAATCTCGCCGAGCGCGATCGAACAATTGTCGATCGCGACAAAGTAATTGCCGAGAGGGAAGCACTCTTAGAAACCTTGGCACAGCAACAAGCTCAACTCGAACAGCAACAAACTTTATTGCAGCAGCAAGTGCAAGTTTTGGAACGCGATTTTCAGGCAATCCGCGAGGGTACAGTTGCCATCAGGCGCGGTCAAATTTTAGCTGCTGGCGTCGTTCGCATCCTCGATCCCGGTATGGCAAGTGGCGCGATCGATCGACTTTTGCAAGAAGCAAATAAAACCACCGTCGGACTGATGCAGCCGGAGAATAAGAAGGTTAGAGACCAGGTTATTCAAATTACTAAAGCAGAAATCGATCAACTAATTAGTCAGATTAAAGACGGTGAAGACTACGTGGTGCGAATTGTCGCCGGCGCTAATTACCTGCGGCAAGAAAAGCTAATTAAGGTATTTGCAGAAGCAGAAATCAATCGAGTTGTGTTCCGCGCTGGAGATGTGATTGCAGGGGTTGCTGTCGATCCGGTGACTTTGACCGACGAACAGGTGCGGCAGCAGTTGCTGCAATTGATAGAAGCTTGTCAATTTCGCGCTCGCCTGATCGGCGTTGTCGGCGGTAGAGTCCAAGTTGCCGACAGTGAGATTGAAACTTTGGCTGGTTTTATCGCTCGGTTGCAGCAGTACGAGAAACCGCTGGACGTTCAGGCGATCGCCGCAGATGTCACTTACATAGCCGGCCCGCTTAAAATAGATTTAGTTGCTCTTGAAAACGGAGCCGTTGTTTTCCGCACCGGACAACAAAAACCAGGCCAAGGAGACTTGAAAATTAAAAAATAAGTGCGATCGATATATTGAATTTGAGCAAAAGTTTTGGGCGATAGAATCACAATTTTGCTTGACTTTTTCGCGCCCTTGACATATTATTAAATAATCGGAATCCGTGCCGCCATATATAGAGCAATCCTAGGGTGTGTCGCCACCAAAAATCTGGAAGCACCACCAACAATCTCACAGCGACGCACCATACCCAATTAGTAGGGTGTGTCGCCACCAAAAATCTGGAAGCACCACCAACAATCTCACAGCGACGCACCGCACCGCTAAGAAGGCAAAGAAAGAAACTAAGAATCGAACCCTGAGATATTGACATCACAGAACAAAATTTTGCTCAATTCATAGCATTTGTAATAATTATTGTAACAGTATATTGTTGAGTTTGTCGATCGTACAACTTGGCGCTTTCTGTGCGTTTACCATAATTTTGATATACTCCCTGTCTAGTAGCTCTCAGTTTGGGTAAGCAGGCTTAAGCTCTGCTTTTAATATCGGCTTTGCTGTGGGTTCTAACTTCTATATTAGGAATGCTTTTCTCAAAGGTGGTTGAACTTTAGGGTAACTTTAGATCCGAGGTTGTTCCCTGCCCCCGGTGAGGGTTTTGGGATCTGTTGGGTTTTTGGGTGCTGGGTGATGAGGGTATGGGAGTAGAGATTAAATTTAACTGATGATAGGCTTGCTCAATTTGGGTTACAGTAGGAACCGGAGCAGAACCCATCTGTCCAACTGATTTTCAACCAATTATCACCTAAATTTTCATTAATTATCGTAGTAATTCTATCCTCATAACCTGTAGTGTGATAAAATCCCAAGCTTTTTAGCAAAAACACTAAAACTTCTTGGCATTTTTGCCCCTCATGTTCATCTGGGTAATATACCTTTACTGTAATTCCTACTCTATCTGCTGATATCCCTAACTCTTCTCTTTCTGTAATAGTTTTAACTTTTTCTTCTTGATTGTCCTCCGAATTTCTGAGAGTATTTATAATCAAAGAGTTTTCGTCTGATTCGTTCCAATCACAAGAATGCCAATTAAAACCTACATATCCATACTCCGGTATAATATTTTTACTTAACATTTTTACGCAACCGAAAAATTGTGGTTTTATAACCTTCCTGTGAAGATGATCGAAGTATTTAAAACGAGACACAAGAACAATTTCGTTGTGTTTCAATCCCAGTACCTTGACTATGTTACTTTGGGGATTAAAACAGACAATTGGAACATAAAAGTCTTTTCCCTCAACACTAAACTTGGTATCCCCCATGTAAGGAGCCGTACTTAGTATTACCTCGGTTCTATAGTACCGGGATGTAAGCATATTATTTTGACTCATGAATTCTTTGTAAAACCATCCCCATCCTTTTTCCCTAAGCCTTTTATTTAATTCACAAGCTTTTCTCGGTGTGATTGGGAAATCTATATTATGTATTTCAGTGTTCCATTTTACGCTTATTGGTTTATTTTGAGAAGTAGGCTTCCTATAATTAGGAGTTTGCTTGCGGCGTTTTGCTTTTCCCATGTCAATATCCTCTTCCCATAGTTCTTTCTATATCTTGTACAACTTGTTCAACAGCACCAACAAAACTTAAATCTTTGCGCCAGTAATGACACGCAAGAGAAGCACCTAAAACTGTCTCAATAAAATCATCAGCAGTAGGCATCAAGTTTCTTGTCAGCACTGTGACGATTATGGAGCGGAACTCTTTAATCTGTGCCTGGGTATATTCAGCATACTCAGGATTACCGGAGCGACCAACATCAACAACTTTAATCGTTACCATGTTGTGACTATCACCTTGTACCTGCGTTTTGATATCTGAAGAGAGCGATTCTGGCTTGACTACTTTTATTTTGGCGACTGGAGAATTTGCTATAACTTTTCCGTTAGAATCTGCTATTATTATTGTATCAAGGGGACGACCTAGTGTCTTGAGATAAGATTCATTTTCCTCGCCAGCTATAGCTAAAGAATAGATTTGGTCATAATGGTATGACAAATTATGATCGGAATGGTATTGACGGCCATTCCACATTTTGGGGTATAAGTAAGTGCAAATTTTTATGCAAGCAAAAGCCATCCTGTATTCTCGAAATAGGCATAACAGTTTCGCAAGACCGTACCAAAGCATAAACCATGTCTGGTTATGACTAAATACTTGATCGTAGTATTTGAAGGCTTGATTGAGATCGCCATCTCTCTTTGACATAATCGACTTATCCACTAGGCTTAATAAATCGCTCTGAATTTCAGTGAGGTCAGACAATGACTTCACTTTATTTAGAATGTAAGTAGCAGTTTGCTCTTCCCGATCAACGGCATTTTGAATAAACTGAAAAAGTTGACTTTCTGTAACGGATCTATATTTATGGTCTTTAGGAAGACTTTCTTCAAAAGCCCCACCCTGATTTAGATAAAAATCTAAATCTCTGAAATACTCTGCACGTTCTCCATAACACTCATAGTTTTCTTCTAAGCCTATTGGCTCATTTTGAGAAGTCGGCTTCTCATAATTAGGATGAACTTTCTTACGTCGTTTTGCCTTTCCCATAAATTCAACCTTGCTTTAATTAAAGTTTGAACTTGTCTACTTAACTAAGTGTTAACCAGCAAATGCTGCATAAAAACCTGCTCTGACCCAAACTACCGTCCATGTTGTGTGCTGTCAATTTCTACGAGTCAAACGAAAGATAAGTGCAGGAGGATCTGGAGGAGAGTTCTCCCGGAAACTATCAATTTGCCATACTTGACCTTGAGTGTCATGAAAAGTTAAATATTCAGTATGCTCTATTCTTTCCCCATTAACCCTCATTTGGTTAATCTCAGAAAAAAAGACTAAGGCATGAGCATCGCAAGAATCATATTGTTCAGAGTAAATACGAAACAGAAAGCATCTCAGCCTCTGCTTTAACAAAATTCCAGATCTTATGGTAATGTTTAACTCAATATTACTTAAGTCACTATCTAAATTTTGCTGATTCATAAATTAATCTTTTGTTTCATGGTTTAAAGCTTAATTTAGATGTTGGTCTACATTTTCAATAAAAATATGATTTGTTATTATAATACCGCATATTTTCTTCCCTGTCAAGAGCCAATAAAAAAAATGAATATTTTCCAGTCTCTATGATTTGCGGTAAATCGAACGGAAATGATTTTATATTGCTGCACGGATTCCCATGATATAATATGTCAATCCCACAAAAAAGTTAAGTAAAATAAGTACGATCGCCCGCAAAGATTTTGAGACATTCAAGAATGCAAGTATCAGATGATATCTAGGTTGGCGATGGGTTTCCTCGACTACAACAGCGCAACTACAAACTTATTAACTCAGAACTAATAAATATGATTTTAGGTTTCGATCCAGGTAAAGACAAGTGCGGCATCGCCGTCATGAGTACAGACAACAATGTCTCCTACCATCAAGTTGTACCCTCCGAGAGTGCAATTTCGACTATTCAATCTCTGTGCGAACAGTTTTCAATTGAGTTATTAGTCATGGGAGATCAAACGACTTCTAAAAGTTGGAAACAAAAACTGACGCAGAGTTTGTCGCCTGCGCTCAAAATTGTTCAGGTTGACGAGAGGTACAGCAGTTTAGAAGCGAGGGAACGCTACTGGCAAATGTACCCTCCGACGGGACTTTCGCGCTTGATTCCCGAGGGAATGCGGACGCCGCCGAGACCGGTGGACGATATCGTGGCGATCGTCTTGATTGAAAGATATTTGAACAAAAGTTAGTCAATTTTATAACCGTTACCGCTGATTCTCTTTGATTATTAAGGAATCAATATATTTTTGCTGGTATTGAATTTTTAACTTAAATAAAATACACCCTAAATTTATCCGATCGATCGTTGAATCACAATTAGTGCTACTTGATAACACCTTCGGTCAAAATTACCTTACCATTCTGCCGGACTTGCAGGCGTTGGGGGTTAATCGAATAGATAATATTGCCGTTAGTCGCTTCATAAGTTCCGTCGTCACCTGTAGTTACTTGCATGACATTGATTTGGCTGCCATTTATTTTGCTGAGGCCGCGGTAAAAAATATCGCCTTCCTGGGTTTTGCAAATGTATATAGAAAAGTTGGCTGTTGCGAAAGATTGCACCATTTCGGCCCTCGGACATCCCTCAACTTGAGCAATTTGCAGCGGTCGATCATTGCCCAAAGTCTTCGGTGCGATCGCCCGAACTTTGCCAACGGGTTGATTTAGTGCAGTTGCTTGTGCTGAAGCGGTCAAAAAGCCGTGAAGCGAAGCTATCCCGAAGGGAATCGCACTAATGCCAGCCATAACTAGAACTACTCTTTTAATGCCCTTAACTCTATCTTTAGAAAACATCTTGTCACTCCTGGTTTTAACTATAGCCTTTCTCAAAAAGATGAGGTATGACTGACAGCTTACATAACCACCCAGACGCTTGAGGGCCCAAGCCCAACAACGTACCTCATCTTTCTGAGAACCGCTATATATAATTATATCTTAAGCGATATTTGCTCGATCTGCGATTTTTAATAAACTTATTGCCTAAATCTTTGATTGATAGGTCAACCGCAGATTTAAGGCTGATAGACGCAGATGAACGCAGATAATTTGAAGATTGTTTTCGACTTTGGCAATCTGGTCTAATGATTGGTATAAGATTGATGATTGTAGCAAGAGTTTCTTACATTTTGATTTTTTAATGATAAAAAGGGAAATGGCAGATACATTCTCCCTCCCATTTCCCCTTTTTTAAACGGTCGTCCTGACTGCGAACCTAGTAATTAATTAACTGCTGCCAACTGTTTATCTTTGGTTTCCACAGGCGCAGATAATGCTTCTTCCAAATCCGCACAGCCGAGTTTTTCCTCCAAAATTGCCATCACTTCACGGCCGAAATCATTGGAATTCCGCTGCCAAGCTTCTAAACAAATTTGTCCGAAAAACGAGCCCAAAGGCTCGGGATTCCACAGCAATTTGCGCGCTGTCCAAGGCATCAAACTCATCGGATCGTAACCTGGTTGCAAAATATCCTGTTTAAAGGCGTATTCTTCCAAAATTGTGTGCGGTTGCAACCCGATAAAGAAAATCGCGGGTTCCACTTTATCGGCTCCGAAAATTCGCTCTAATTCTCGGTGATAAGCAATAGTTTGCCGGATGGTTTCAAAGGTTTCATCAATTACGTTAAACGAGTAATTCACGGAAACCACATCGTTGTAACCGGCTGCTTTTAAATCGCGGCAGTTTTCCAAAACTACTCGCAAGTTGTAGCCCATCCGCATTTTCCGAACCAATTCCTGGGAACCGCTGGTGATGCCGATTTCAAAGTAATTCATCCCCGTTTTTACCATCAAATCGCACAATTCGGGTGTGAGATTGTCCGCACGGATGTAAGCAGCCCAGTGGATGTCGTCCATGCCGGAGGCGATGATTTTTTGCAATAATTCGATCGCATCGTCGATGAATTTGCGTGCCGGGATAAATTGAGCGTCGGTAAACCAGAAATTGCGGATACCTCGATCGTACAATTGCCGAATCTCCGCCACCACCTCATCCGCCGGATTGATCCGCACTTGTTTTCCTTCAATCACCGTATAAATGCAGTAACAGCAATTGTGAGGACAGCCGCGCTTGGTTTGCACTCCGACGTAGAAGTCCATATCTTGTAGATAATAGGAAAATTCCGGCCAAATTGTTTCGATGTAGTTGTAATCGCAGGCAGTTTTCTCGATGTTGGCTGGCTTTTCGTGAATTAGCTTCGCGCGCGGCACAGTTTCGCCCACCACATAACACCTTTCCTCGGCCAAATCTTCGCCCTTAATCAACTTCTCCAGCAAAGCTTCGCCTTCCCCCACCGAAACCACTGTTCCCGCCGGCAAACTGCGCCCCAACTGCTCGTAAAACACGCTCACAGCACCGCCACCGACCACTGCACGAGCTTCCGGGCGGTATTTCCGGGCCCGCTTCAATCCGCGCGCAACCAGTCCCAAATTGCGCCAGAGTTCGGTATAGTAAGACACGGCCAAACGCAGTCCTCCGAGTGCTCCTCGGAACTTAGTCAGCAGATTTTTGGCGTAGTAGAACTCGAAGGCATTTTGCAGCGGATTGCCGCCCCTGCCGCCCACGGGCGCGTAAATTTGAATGTCCCGCCAAGAGAAAACTAGCAGCGTCGGCTTAAACTCGTCTATGCTGGCATCCAAAGCTTTAGCGAAATCCAGGGGGGGCACTGCACCTAAATCGAAAATGCGCTGTTCGACATCGGGAAACAGCTTGTGTACGTGATCCGAAAGATACACTACTCCGATCGGGAAAATCGGATTGCAAGGGAGGCGAACGTACAGGACTCGGTTTTCTCGGTTTTCCATGATTGCTATATCCTAAACTGGAACTTTTTCCGCTATGTTAATATTCTTTTAATATAACTTTACAATATCTCTAATTTTCGCAATTTAACATTAAATATTTTTAAATTTTTATAACTGGCTCAAGGCTCAGCGTATTGGTGCAGATCGCCAACAGCAGCAGGAAAAAGCTAATTTTTAAGTAAATACAGCGTATTTTGACTGAAAATCCCAGCAGGCAGTCAAAAAGCCGATATTTATCCGATAAAACTTAAATTTAGGTGCGATCGGTCTCTAATGTGTTAGGGAGTTGGTAGTCGGCTTTACAGTAGCCGGGATCGCCTAGTGTTAGCCTGAGAAGATAACTAAAACTTTTAGGCAAGGCTCCCTCAGCAGTTATGGCTCAAATTCTTGACCCCCTACCCTCAGACACCGACAGCAAGATTCTGTGCTGCTACGTCAACGCCACGAGTCAAATTCAGATTGCTCGCATCTCCAACATTCCTAACTGGTACTTTGAACGAGTGGTGTTTCCCGGACAGCGCTTAGTCTTTGAAGCGATGCCGGCGGCTGCATTGGAAATTCACACCGGGATGATGGCCAGTGCAATTTTATCGGATAAAATCCCTTGCGATCGCTTGCAGATTAACGAAGGCCCCTATTCAAACCTCAATCCTAGCAGAGCCCGAGATACAGCTCAGGGCGATCGAACAGCAATTGCCGGCCGCCCCAAATCCCGAGAAATCTCAGAACCTTTGACTGTACCGGCACTAACCGCCGTCGATTAATTGGAGTTGTGAGTTTTGAGTTATAAATTGTCAGTGAATTGATAACTCCCCGCTCAAAATTCCAACTTCTGCAAAGCGTAAAAACTCAACACTTAAGAATCAAAGTTTCTGAAATGAATTTTAAATCAAAACTGTAAACTGCAAATATTTTCCTGTTTTTCATATTTGCCTGAGTTTGGTTTACCAGTCCGACAACTGTGCAAAAATAGCATTAAACAGCTTCTCGAATTTCACCCATGTCTGCACAACCGATCGCCTCTTCCCCGTCTTCCGCTCGAGTATTTGAGCCGGGGATATTCCGGCTTTCTCCCCTGATTAGAATCACGCTGTTGAGCTTGTACGCAGCCCTGACAGTTCCGTTGCCGTTTTTGTCGGAAGTAACGAAAGCACCGGTTCCCCCCGCCGCACTCTGGGCGGCAATTGTTGTCGGCGCTGCGGGCCTGTACGGCGTGCTTAGTGAAAGGGTAATTGTCAGCGAGGAAGGGATTGAAGTTACATATCCCAACTGGTTTCCGCGTTTGTTTCGCAAGGGTTGGTCGCTACCTTGGACTGAGGTAAAAGCTCTCAAACCTCGATCGACCGGTCAAGGAGGTTTAGTTTACTATTTTCTCAGTCATTCGGGTGAAGGTTATTTGTTGCCAATGCGGGTGGCTGGATTTGCTAAATTAGTCGGTTTGGTGGAAGCAAAAACAGGTATTGATACTAGAGATGTTCGCCCTTTGTCGCAGCCTTGGATGTATCTTATTTTACTGGGATGTACGCTGCTGTTGCTGTTGGTGGATGCGTGGACTATTGTCACGGCGATCGGGCTTAAAGGTAATTAGTCAGGTGCACGGCTGCACCCTACTCATTAAATGTCAAACACGCGCAAGAATGAAAAACCCGGTTTCTTAAAGAAGCCGGGTTTTTGCGTATTCTATTTTTTACTGAAGCTACTTAACTTCAGCAGATCGCCGACTGTTAGGCGATTCGTAGCAAACTCCAGAACCTGTATCCGAGACAAAATGACAATCCCAGTAAGAGCGAATAAAGCTCTTCCAAATTGGATCTTTTGACTTGCGATAATAATCGCCCAACACTGGTTTAATTGCTTCCGTTGCTTCCTTCAAGTGATAGTGCGGCATGGTCGAGAAAATGTGGTGGGCTACGTGAGTCCCGATGTCGTGATGGATGGAATTGATGATTCCGTAGTCGCGATCGATCGTAGATAACGCACCTTTCAAGAAATACCAATCTTTACCGCGATACCAAGGAATATCGGCTTCTGTGTGGTGCAGGAATGTTACCAAATCCAGCCACATCACGAATACTACATAGGGAACCAAGTAGAATTTCAGCAAAAACAGCCAACCAAACTGATAGGTTAGCGCGCCTAAAAAGCCTACCATCAGTACCAAGGATGCGGAACTCGTCAACACGTCCCATTTTTCGGAAGGACGGAAAAGCGGGCTACCGGGCACGAAGTGAGAACTTACCTCATCGCCCGATCCGCGAAACAGATAAATTGGGTAGGCAAATAACATCAAATGGAAGCGCCCCAGCTTTTCGGACCAGTGCATTTGATTGTATTTCGTCTCCGACACCGGATACCAGCTTTCATCGTTATCCAAGCTGCCTGTATTCGCGTGGTGTGTTCTGTGACTGATCCGCCAACCGTGGAAGGGCACGAGAATTGGAGCGTGGGAGAGGTGTCCGATCAGGTTGTTGAGCCATTTGATCTTAGAAAATGAACCGTGCCCGCAGTCGTGGCCGACTACAAACAATGCCCAAAACATGGTTCCCTGCATCAACCAGAAAATTGGGTAAAAGAACCAGGAATCGAGGGTGTAGGCGATCGCATACAAACCTGCGATGATGCCAATATCTAAAAAGAAGTAAGCCAGAGATTTCCAGGGCGAGGGTTCAAAACAGTGGGCTGGGATGGCTGCCTTGATATCTTGAAGAGTAAAAGGTAACTCTGTTGTACGAGAGGACGAGCCTCGATCGATCGGGTGATTGAGAACAGTATTTGATTGCACGAAGTTTCCGATTTAAGCTGACTTGAGAAACCGCATTCCGCCTTTTAACAGTCAATCGATTTTAGATTTTAGATTTTAGATTTTAGATTCACTCCACAGATCGATCTGGGGGCTTAAACTAATATCTAAATTTTTTGGCTCTCCCGGACAGGAGTCGGGGGGTTGTATCCCTATGCAGGTAAGGTAACATTCAAACTGCAAGGAGCCATATTTTTTACTCTGCAAGGGTTCCTAAAGTTCTTTAGTTCGCATGAACAGCCCGTCCTCGATTCTCAAGCAAGTTGGCTTGTGGAATACTTGTGTGGGAAAAATTAGTGCGATCGACCTTGTTGCCTGAAAAAATTTCATGTACCCGTTGTTGGTGCGAAATGCGACTTCAATCTGAGAGTGGACATCTGGAGAAACTACCTCCAGTCCACAGGTAGCATACAGCGTTTCGAGCAGGAATTGTGAACGAGATTGCAGGGAAAGGCCTGTCGATTTTAGATTGGCGATTTGAGATTTTAGATTGAAGGACAAATCTAAAATCTCAAATCCAAAATCTCAAATCGGAGTGTTGGGTTTCACACAAGTTCTACCCAACCGAATGTTCGCTACAGTTCACAAATCCTGCAATAATTGCTACAGCTAAGTTAATTTAACATTTCTACACACAGTCTGGCAACGAGTTACCAGAAAAAATTGAAAATCCATAAATCGGGGAAAGTGACGGGGATCGCTTTCTCGTTTTTTGATTTTCTAGGTGGTAGCTTTTTCTAATATGAGCTTAGACCGTTTTACAAATTCTGGAACGTCGATCGGATAATTGCCCGTGAAACACGCCGAACAAAAACTCATCGGGTCTTCGTTAGTGGCCTTCAGCATTCCATCCCAACTCAAGAAAGCTAAAGAATCTACCCCAATTTGGGCGCCAATTTCGGCGACTGACTTAGTAGCAGCAATCAACTGATCTTGATTGTCGGTGTCGATCCCGTAGAAACAAGGATGAGTCACCGGCGGCGAGGAAATTCTCATGTGAACTGCGGTCGCGCCCGCATCCCGCAAGGCTTTAACGATTTTACGGCTGGTAGTGCCGCGCACGATCGAATCGTCGATAATGATTACCCGTTTTCCTTCCAACACATCTCTGAGAGGGTTGAGTTTCATGCGGATTCCTGACTCCCGCATTGTCTGAGTCGGTTGAATAAAAGTGCGCCCGACGTAGCGGTTTTTAATCAATCCTTCGGCGTAAGGAATGCCGGAAGCTTGAGAAAAGCCGATCGCCGCCGGGATTCCCGAATCTGGAACGCCGATGACTATATCAGCATCAGCGGGAGATTCTGCTGCCAACAAACGCCCGATCCGCAGCCGGTAGCTGTATAAACTTTCACCTTCCATCTGGCTGTCCGGTCGAGCAAAATAGATCATTTCAAAGATGCAAAGTTTGCGCTTCTGCTGCTGGCTCCAGTGGAAAGAAGCCATACCTTCCTCTGTAATCCAAACTAATTCCCCCGGTTCTACGTCCCGCAAAAATTCAGCACCGATTATATCCAAGCCGCAAGTTTCCGATGCTAAAACGTACCGTACCGGAGTTGTGGGGAGGATGCCAATTACCAGCGGGCGGACGCCGTGCGGGTCTCGGACTCCCATCACGCCTTTGGGGGTGGCGATCGTCAAACTAAAGGCTCCTTGGCACATAGCAAAGGCACTGATCGCTCCTTCCAGCCAGTCTTTGCCCTTGTCTACCTCCGAGCCGATCGCCACCGCGATCGCCTCTGAATCCGTCGTGCTCACAAACTCGCAATTGCGAGACATCAGCTCTTCCCGCAATTCTTTAGTATTGACAAGATTCCCGTTATGTGCTAGAGCCAGACTTCCCAAACGAGTTTCGACGACAACAGGTTGAGCGTTGACAACCCGCGACGAGCCGGTCGTAGAGTAGCGAGTGTGGCCTACGGCTAAGTTACCGGGCAAGTGACCTAAACTCGATTCGTTGAAGACTTGGGAAACCAGTCCCATATCTTTGTGCAGGTGTACTTTGTTACCGTCAAAGGTAGCAATCCCTGCAGATTCCTGACCGCGGTGCTGCAAAGCATACAAACCGAAGTAGGTCAATTTGGCGACATCTTCACCCGGTGCGTAGATACCGAAAACGCCACAAGCTTCCTCGGGCTTGTCGGGTTTGCTAGAATGCTCGTCAGCCGCGAAGGAATGGTTGGGAATCATAGATGGGTGGGTTCCTAATGGGGAGGGTGGGTTAGCGGGACAGTTTCAGCGGTTCTGTTAGGGAAGATGCCACAGAACTTAACACTTTCTTAATGTTGCCACGGATCTGTCATTAATTCCAACTCGTGTAGCATTTCAGACAAAAGCTATGCGGCATTTAATGGCATTGTAGTATCGATCGCCCGAAAATTCTATATTAACCTTGATTAAGGGCGGGCGATCGGGCGATCGGGCGATCGCGGGGGAACCCCCCCAACCGCCCCAATGGGGCATTGCCCCTACTGCATAAACTTTCGTCCCCAAGAAGCGGAGACTAAGAAATAGGCGATCGTGCAATAGAAAATAAATTATAAACTTGCTTGATGGACTTTTTGAAATATTAGAATTTAAGAGCGATCGAGCTTGATTTTTTTAGGTAATTGACATAATACCAATTTACTATGAAGTTGCACTTAATATAGCTTCAAGGATATAGTCCCAACCACAGAGAGATAAAACTTCTTCATTCGTGAGAGATTTGATAATTGTATTTACCTGTTCTTTGAGTTTATCTAAACTCGAAGAATTTTCCCACTTGAGGTCTTTTTTTGTATGCTCCCACAATCTTTAGATCGGATTTAATTCAGGACTATAGGCAGGTAAATATATTGGCATTACATGGTCATCCCAGTCTAATAATAGAGCTTTATGGAAGCTACCATTATCCATGATAACGAGATTGAAATTCTCTGAGTATTTTTGACAAAATCCCTTTAAAAACTCTTGAAAACAGTTGTAATTGAGCTGAGAAAATTCTTGATAATATTGTTCACCTGTTGCTGGCTCTACGACTCCATAAATATAAAAATTTCCTCGTTTCCATTGCTTTTTGCCAATGGGTTTTACCCCCTTTAATGTAATCATTCTGCCCGGCGCATAGTAATCAATCCAAATCTACTCTCGTCCTGACACCATATCCTTACAGGCTTGGAGTTTCCGAAATATTTAATCATTACTTTGATGAGCTCACATAGTTTTTTTTTGAAGCTTGCCTGCACCTCTTCGTTTGCTTTGTCACTTTGGGGTTTTGGGACTTTCAGGTCAGCTTTCAATTTATAATGAACTAGGTCATGTACCACTTTATAGCTCACTTTAATTCCGCATTCTTTTTCTAGCCAGAGCTGTAATTTGCCATAACTTGTTTCTCCCTGTGGTTCTTGCAGTTTTTTGATTAATTTTTCTCTCACTGATGGTGGGATATGTGGAGTCTTCCCGGGAGCTTTTTTTATACTAAGTAATGAGCGTAATTCCACCTTTTTTGTAAGCTCTTAACCAACGATATATTGTTGATTCATCTCGTTTCAACATCGTGGCTAATTCTGCTCTTTTTTGGATGTTTTTGGTGACTAGCCAGTATAATACCAGTAATTTTTTTTTATTTACGGCGGGCGCATGACCTTCGAGTCGATGCTCTAGTTCCTCAACCGTTTCCTTGATTTCTACCTGAAGTTTGTTCGCCATATTGGATTTCCTCTACTTTTACCCTATATTTTAGTGTACCTTCATAGTGAATTGGTATTACCAAAGATTTCAAGACATACTAAAATGCAGGGAATTCTGGCAGAGATAGGACAAAAATTAGGCTATAGAGTATGGATTGCTCGAAACGATCACTCAAAGGACTATAGATTCGGAGAGTATAGATTCGGGGACGATACTTTCGAGGACTCTAGGTTCGGTAAACTTAAAGAATTAACAATGGAAGGATTCTCTATTGGTGGATTATAAAAACAAGTTGAAAAAATTAGTAAATTAATTGATGTAATATGGCTCAATGAAAATTATCAGTTTAAAGTAGTAGCATTATTTGAAATTGAATGCACTACTGATATCCACTCTGGGCTATTGCGTATGGGTGATTTTGTGGTTAATGTCAAATTAAATCCCGTAACATTTATATACCCCAATTTTCCAATTTATGTCGTAATTACTGAAACAAGAAAAAAACATTTACAATCCCAATTATCTCGACCAATATTTCAATATCTTGAATTGCACAAAAGTTGTGAAGGTATTAATATAGAAGATATAGAGAGGTGTTGGGAAAATATTATCAAGCAGAAAATAAAGATCCAGCAAGAAATAAAGCCGAATATTATTGATCTTATAGGTTTGAGCAATTTTATCGAGTCTAAAAAACAGTTTTTAAATTTTATGTGATTGGTCAATCAAAGCGTGGAGTGGTTGATCTTGCGGTAATCCCTAATTGACTTGCGCGTACCCAAACAATAAGACTCGTCCGGTTCCTTCCGCGCGCCTAATTTCTTCATCCCGATAGTTGTGTACTACCGCGCCCGTAGAAACGAATGTCTTTCGTCCGCATATAAATATCTAAAAGCTGCTCTAAAGTGTTTCTAGATTCTTCATGTTCCTCAGAAAAAGGAGCCATAATTTCTAAACACCCATCCAAATAAGTTAAATGCGCCCCAGTTTCCGCCAAATCTGCATCCAACTTTTCTAGAGTCTCCCATGTCACGTTTGACAGGAAAGCCGCACCTGTACCCAATCCTGCTTTAGAAATTGCGACAACCATTTGACTTACCTTTTACGATCGCTCTTCCATATTAGCGAATATTAGCTGAAGTCTCAAATCAGCTTGCTAAAATTTCGCAGTACAATTACAATAACTGCACGGAAAACGACGATGAACGAGACAATAACTGCGACAAATCTGCCTCCTGCATTCCCCGATCATACCCAACTGCCAGACGAAGACGGTACATTTGTGAAAAATTTTCAGGAGCATCCCCAGAGCATCATTCTGACAGATTCGATCGGGCCGGTTGTAGAGAGGCTGCATCCAGACGGACAATACGCGATCGGGCAAGATTGCGGCATTTACTGGCGAGAAACTGACCCGCCAGAGAAAGGTGCAGAAGCACCGGATTGGTTTTACGTGCCCAACGTACCGGCAACTCTCGACGGTTTTCGCCGCTCTTATGTACTTTGGCGGGAACACATGGCGCCGTTGATTGCTTTAGAATTTGCTAGCGGTAATGGAGATGACGAGCGCGATCGTACTCCCCTGTCTGTGGCGGCTGACGGTACAACAACCAAACCGGGTAAGTTTTGGGTCTACGAGAAAATTATCCGCATTCCTTACTACGGCATTTATGAAATTAAAACTGGCAATTTAGAAGTCTATCACCTGATAGATTTGGTGTATCGAAGGATAGAGCCAAACGAACGCGGTCACTATCCCATTCCTTTATTAGAAGTAGAATTGGGACTTTGGCAGGGAAGTTATCAAAATCAAGAAATGCTTTGGCTGCGGTGGTGGGATTTGCAGGGGAATTTGCTGTTAACTGGCTCCGAACAAGTTGAAATTGAGCGGGCTAGAACCGAGCAAGAACGGCAAAGAACCGAGCAAGAACGGCAAAGAACCGAGCAAGAACGGCAAAGAACTGAACAAGAACGGCAAAGAGCCGAACAAGAACGGGAAAGAGCCGAACAAGCAGAGCGAAAACTCGCCCAGTTAGCGGAGCGGCTGCGAGCAATGGGACTCGATCCCGATGCTGAGGATTGATATCAAATCCGATCGTAGTAGATACCGAGCCGGTGCGTCGCGATCGACAATCTACAACTAAACTCGATTTTCTGCCAGCGACGCACCATACAAACTACAAATCAACTCGAATGCTCGAGCGGAATGTGGGTTAATACTGCTAGTCCTAGACGCACGGGGGCTCAGAAACCGGGTTTTTTTACGAAAATACTCCGTTTTTACCCGCAGATTCGGTAAAAAACCCGGTTTCTCTGTCGGAGTGCGTCCAGGACTGTTCTATGCAATTTTATAAATGCTAAAGCAGTAATAATGCGATTAGATTAGTCTTAAAATTATTTTTGTAGTAAATGTAACTTACAAATCTGACATTACAAGCAATCATTTTAAGAGGATTGAGCAAACCTCCCAAACCAAACAAATTTTCACATGGCAATTAACAAACAGTCCTCTGTATCTAAAAACTCAATTAAAGCGTTTCGCGGTGCTTTTCTAGATTTTGTGGAAGATCCTTTTTATGTTGCCCAAAATCAAAGCGTTCGCTATGTTCCAGATGGTCTGCTGGTTGTAGAAAACGGAATAGTAAAAGCTTTTGGAGCTTACGATCGCCTGAAAGAGCAGTTCTCAGACATCACTGCGTCTGAATACCCAGGAATGCTGTTGATGCCTGGATTTATTGATAGTCACGTGCATTTCTCCCAAACTGGAATGATTGCTGCTTACGGAAAACAGCTTTTGGATTGGTTGAATCAATATACGTTTCCAACCGAACTGAAGTTTAAAGACCGAGAATACGCCGAACAGGTTGCAGCTATTTTTCTTGATGAACTATTACGCAACGGCACCACGACGGCAGTTGTTTTAGCAGCGGTTTTTTCAGCATCAGTCGATGCTTTTTTTGAGGCAGCGAGCCGTCGAAATCTGCGGATGATTGCGGGTAAAGTGATGATGGATCGCAATGCACCGAAATATCTGACCGATACGGCCCAAGAGTCATATCAAGATAGCAAACAACTGATTGAAAAATGGCATCACAATCAACGATTGTTGTACGCGGTGTCGCCTCGGTTTGCACCGACTTCAACCCCGGAACAACTGAAGCTAGCAGGGAAACTGTTGCAAGAGTATCCTGATGTTTATCTGCACACGCATCTATCAGAGAACGTTAATGAAGTTGCTTGGGTAAAAGAACTTTTTCCCGAGTGCAAAGGCTATCTCGATGTGTACGATCGAGCCGGATTAGTCGGAGAGCGATCGATCTTTGCACACGGCGTACAACTGACGAATGCAGAATTTCAACGGCTCTCTGAAGCAAAATCCACGATCGCATTCTGTCCTACGTCAAATTTGTTCTTAGGCAGTGGGTTGTTCGATCTTGAAAAAGCGAAGTCGATCGACGTTCCGGTTAAAGTAGGGCTTGCCACAGATGTTGGTGCAGGAACGAGTCTTTCGATGCTGCAAACGGCAAATGAAGCGTACAAAGTCGCGCAACTGAGACAATACTCTCTCTCTGCATTTCAAGCATTGTTTCTCGCTACGCTGGGCAGCGCTAGAGCGTTATGTCTGGACGATCGCATTGGCAATTTCGAGGTGGGTAAAGAAGCAGATTTTGTGGTGCTGGACTTGCGATCGACGCCGATCATGGCATTTCGCAATTCTGCAGCACCCGCAACAACGCTGGAAGAACTTGCCGATCGTGCCTTTAGTTTAATCATCATGGGCGACGATCGAGCCGTTCAGGCAACCTACATCCTGGGGGAACTCGCCTACAGCAAAGCAGATTAAACTATCGGCGTCGCCTAAACAACTGGTAAGTCATTCAAACCTAGCAGTTGGCTCTCGCCATGCCGGCTCAGGCTGCTGAATGATGAAACCGCAGTGACATAAAGATGAACCGAATCACGAAGATGCCCGCAATGATCCAAGTTCCCCCAGACACTTCCTTGGCTCTACCTTGGCAGGTTTTCACAATCGGATAGGCAATGAATCCGACCGACAACCCTTCCGCGATCGAATACGTCAATGGAATCAGGAATATCGTTAGAAACGCTGGAATCACTTCCGAAATATCATCCCAGGGAATTTCTTTAACCTCAGCCAACATCATCGCGCCAACAATGACCAGCGTCGGCGTCGTTGCAAAAGCCGGAATCGCTTTAAACACCGGAATGAAAAACAGCGACACCGCAAATAATGCTGCCACAACTAAAGCGGTAAATCCAGTTCTACCGCCTTCGGCAACGCCTGCGACGGATTCAACATAAGCCGTCACGCTCGACGTACCAAAGATTGGGCCGACTGTAGTTCCAATTGCATCTGCCATCAGTGCTTTATTTGCACGCGGCAACTCGCCATCCGGGCCGATATAGCCTGCCCGCATTCCCACACCCGTTAACGTCCCGATCGTGTCAAAAATATCAACAAACAGAAATACAAACAGCACTGCAATCCAGTCAAGAAAATTGTCGGCATTCAGATGAGCAAGGCCCAGAATTGCTTGACCAAAAATGTCTTTTGGCAGTTCCGGCAGCGCAAAAAATCCTTGAGGTGGGGGTGAAACCTTGAACAGCCAAGCCCAAATTGCGGTGCCAAAAATTCCAAATAGTAACGCACCTCTGACGCCCCGAACCACCAATCCGGCTGTCATCGCTAAACCCGCCACAGCGAGTAGCGTGTTCGGTTCTGCTAAACTGCCAAACGCCGTTTTTGTCGCTGGATTTGCCACAATCAATCCGGCTCCCCCTTTGGCAACATCTCCTGACATACCGATGTAGGCAATAAACAAGCCGATCCCTGCTGCGGTTGCGTGCTTGAGCGACCTGGGAATTGCGACGATCAATAACCGACGTACATCCGTGAACGTCAGAACGATAAAAATTAACCCCTGAACAAACACGCAGGACAGCGCCAATCGCCAATCGATTTTCAGTCCGATTACAACTGAGAAAGCAAAAAAGGCATTCGTTCCCATTCCAGGCGCCAGCCCGAACGGGTAGTTTGCTAAAATTGCCATACAGAAGGTTCCAACTGCCGCCGCCACAGCGGTTGCCACAGCCAATTGCGAAAACAAATCTCCAGGCTGTTGTAGAAAAATCGCGTTTGACAGCACGATCGGATTGACGACTAAGATGTATCCCATCGTCATGAACGTGGTGATACCCGCGAGCGTCTCTGTTTTGAAATTGGTTCTGTAGAAATCAAACTGGAAGAACTCTGCCAGTGTCGCTTGCCAACCTGTGTAGGATTGCTTTGGCGGAATGGGTTTTTGAAATTCTAAATCAGCGCTCATGGTTTGGATCTCCGAAATTCAATTGAGATTGGAGTTAGGCGGTAAACGATCGTCCTAGACCCAATGCCGCCAATCCTTTGCGATACGCGATCGAGCTTTTATCCCCGGCAATGTGGACTTCATCTTGCAGCGCGATCGGTAAATCTTCGGGATACTGTTCCTCAACAATGTCCTTATCTTCGCCAAACACTTGATCGTTAAAGTCCAGCGTGTCTTGCAGCGGTGCATCTTTGTCAAAATTGCGGCAAATCGGCACAAACAAGCGCGTTTTGCGGGCTGAAACCGGACAGGCAGCATTCAGAATGTGTAACTGCCCGTTGGGAAAGGTAACGGTTAACTTCGCTGTGAACGGCAGCCACACTTCAAACAATCGACGCCACTTAAACCCAGGCGGACTCAGATGCTTTAGACCGTGCGGATAGTTGCTCACAGTGCTGACATAATCAGCGCGAAACCCGTGCGGTAGTCGCTCAACGGGATAATCTGGCACTTCTTGATTTTCGCGCTCGCCAAAGGATTCGGTGTGAACAAACGCAAAATGACTCACATCCAGAAAGCCTTCGACTTGACGACCTGCGGCAGCTTCGATCGCCACGCTGCCTGGCAGAACCTGAATATAGTCTGGATCGTTCCATTCCTTAAAGGAGGGAAAATGGACTGAACCGTTATCCACAAGCCTTACCCACACTAAACCATAGCGTTCGGTGACAGCGTAGGTCGTCAATTTCAGCCGAGCGGGAATTGCGGCATCCGGTTGAGCGGGAATACGAGTGCATTGACCGCTTTTGTCGTAGCAGACGCCGTGATATTTGCATTGGAGTTCATCGTTCTCAACCCATCCCAAACTCAGAGGAGCACCGCGATGCAAACACAAATCCCGTGCTGCCACGATCGAGCTATCGGAAAGTCGAAACAGCACGAGCCGTTCATCGAGCAGCTTTGCGGCAAACGGTCGATCCGTGACTTCATGCGAGAACGCGATCGGATACCAAAACGGCGCAAGGGCTTTCCAATCAGTTTCAGTAAAGGTGCAGTTTCGAGGCAATATAAACGCAGAATTGCACGATCGTTCTTGTGTAGTGTGCATAATGATGTATGCGAAATACCGCTGAAGCTTAAAACATTAGAAAGCTTACTTCTGTACGATTTACTACATATGTAAATGTATGGCAATGATTGCAGTAGTTAAATCGCGGCACTGTTGGGATGGAACTCAACAATTTCCATCACGCCGTACTCGACCTCAATGTCTTCTGATAAAAATCCCTGGCTGGTTAGTTGTAGTTGTAGGTTGGGTTGAGGAACGAAACCCAACTCTCTGGGGCTAACTGGTGGCTCGCTTGTATGAATGATTTAGACGCGATATAGCGGATTCCAGCAAGATGAAGTTTGAGAAACCGGGTTTTTCCAAAAAACCCGGTTTCTGCGTCCAGGACTGTATCCTCAATCGCAAAGCAAACTCGGAGAAGTCAGCACAAAAACATCCCTCGTCCCCACCCCTTCCGATTCCGGTTTAATCGGCGTAGTAAAGTGGAAAAACTCGTGGTCGTTAACTAACAGCAATTCCCCCGGATGCAGAACTTTATTAAAAACAGGCTTTTCCTTTTTAGCCAAATACAAATGCGTTTCCCCGCCCACAATATTAGTTCTGTCAACCGAGAAAATCCCGATAAAATCAGTACCGTCTTGGTGAATGCCTTCCGGTGCGGGGTTGCCGAAATTGTGCGGCGAACAAGTAGTCCTGATTTGATGGATGCCGATTTCAGCTTCGGGGTGAATTTTGCAGGAATCGAAAAAAGCAAAAATCATCTGTTTGAAATTATCGAGGGCGATTAGCCGATCGTCCAATTCGGCAAATTCGCGCCGGATATCGCCCACTAGCGGATTGTATGTTTTGCTTTGAAACAAGTAGCCGTGAGGCAACTTAACCAACTCGTTCCCGTTCACGACAAACCGCGACAATCTTCTCGATCGATACTTTCCTCTGATATAAGGATCGATCGGCATATCGTCAAAAAATTCCTTGAAACCTTCTAGCTTAATCGAGTTTACTTTTTTGAAAGTAAACATGAAAGCATAATCCAAATGAATGGATTCTAATACCGTTTTCATATATTTTTCTCCTTGAAGCCTTGCTCCCCTCCCTAATTTTGCCTTAAGGAGGTGTATGCTTCTACTCTAGC